>JAAZKI010000400.1 GCA_012799905.1 Lentisphaerota bacterium
AACTTTAGTTTGCTGTATGTCGGCAGGCTAAAGCCTGCGGGACATACAGCAAACTAAAGTTTGAACTACATGCTCGTGCATGCGAGATACATACGGCAAGCGGAAGTTTGAAATACGTGCTCTCGCATGCGAGGGACATGCGGCAGGCTAAAGCCTGCGGGACATACAGCAAACTCAAGTTTGAAATACGTGCTCTCGCATGCGAGGGACATACGGCAAGCTGAAGTTTGAAATACGTACTCTCGCAAGCGAGGCACATGCGGCAGGCTAAAGCCTGCGGGACATACAGCAAACTAAAGTTTGAACTACGTGCTCCTGCAAGCGAGATACATGCGGCAAGCTGAAGTTTGAAATACGTGCTCTCGCAAGCGAGGCACATACGGCAGGCTAAAGCCTGCGGGACATACAGCAAACTAAAGTTTGAACTACATGCTCCTGCAAGCGAGGCACATACGGCAAGCCGAAGCTTGAAATACGTACGATGCGCAGCCTGGCTGAGAGCCTCTTTTTACGACGTAGGGATTTCGCCGACGCCGTTCAGGATGTACGATGGCCCGTAGGCGAAACGCTTCAGGTCGTCCCGTGAAGTCACGCCGCTGAGAACTAACACCGTCTCGATTTCTGACTCGATGCCGGCAATGATGTCCGTGTCCATGCGGTCGCCAACGATGGCGGTGTCTTCCCGCTGGCATCCGAGGACTTTCAGCGCATGACGCATCATCAGCGGATTGGGCTTGCCGACAAAGTACGCACGGCTGCCAATGGTCAGCTCGATTGGCGACACTAGTGCGCCAGTGGCTGGTACAATGCCCTTCTCGGTCGGACCGGTCAAGTCAGGGTTCGTGCCAATCAGCTTAGCGCCTTCGCGAACCAGCATGACTGCCTTTTCGATCTTCTCGAAGTTGTACGTCCTGGTCTCGCCGATCACCACATAGTCCGGATCGACGTTGTTCATGGAGAACCCCACTGCATACAGAGCCTGAATCAGGCCAGCCTCGCCAATCACGTAGGCGCTGCCGCCGGGGCGCTGGCTGGCCAGAAACGCAGCTGTTGCCAAGGCGCTGGTGTAGAAATGCTCTTCGCCAATCTCAATGCCCATGCGCCCTAACTTCTGGCTCAATTCACGCGGGGAACGCTCACTGCTGTTGGTCAGAAACAAATACTTCTTGTCATTGGCCTTCAGCCAGTCAATAAACTCATGGACTCCTGGCAACACGTCGTTGCCATGATAAAGCACGCCGTCCATGTCGCAAATGAAAGCCTTTTTTTCTCGAATTTTATCCATGCTACTCCTATCATTTACGGGAGCGCAATCATTGGCGCAGCAGTTCGTTGATAGCTGCTGCGGCCTTGCGGCCCTGCCCCATGGCAAGGATAACCGTCGCCGCTCCCAACACAATATCTCCGCCGGCAAACACCTTGGGCAGCGAGGTGCGGCCGTTCTCATCGCAGACGATGTTGCCCCACCGGTTGAATTCCAGCCCAGGCGTCGTCTGCTGAATCAATGGATTAGAGCCATTGCCGATAGCGACAATGACCGTATCGACATCCAAAACATATTCGCTGCCGGGAATGGGCACGGGCGCACGTCGACCCGAGGCATCCGGCTCGCCAAGCTCATAGCACAGGCACTCCATGCCCTTGACCAGGCCATCGCCATTGTCGAGGATTCGCTTCGCGTTGCGCAGCAGATGGAATATGACCCCTTCCTCGCGGGCATGGGCCACTTCCTCGATTCGGGCTGGCATCTCTTTCTCTGTGCGCCGATAGACCAAGTGCACTTCCTCTGCGCCCAGGCGCAAGGCTGTGCGCGCCGCATCCATAGCCACGTTGCCGCCGCCTAAGACCGCGACTTTCTTCGACTCCGCGATCGGCGTTGCTGCCCGGCCCTTCTCATAAGCGCGCATCAGGTTCGCCCGGGTGAGATACTCATTGGCGGAAAACACCCCGACCAAGTTCTCGCCCTCAATGCCCATGAACTTCGGCAGGCCAGCGCCAGTGCCGATAAACACCGCGTCAAAGCCGTCCTTCTCTAAAAGGTCAGTCAGGCCCCGCGTCCGCCCGACCAAGAAATTCGACGCTAATTTCACGCCCATCGCTCTCAGCGTATCGACTTCCTGGCGCACGATTTCCTTTGGCAGCCGGAATTCCGGGATGCCGTACAGCATCACGCCGCCGAATTTATGAAACGCCTCAAAGACAGTCACGTCATGGCCTTCGCGGCGGACATCAGCGGCAACGACTAGTCCGGCCGGGCCGCTGCCGACGACCGCGACCTTTTTGCCAGTAGCGGGTTTGACTGCTGGCGTCTGCGTCTTGCCCTGGCTGCGCTCCCAGTCAGCCACGAAACGCTCCAAGCGGCCGATAGCGACCGATTTATTGACGTCCTTGAGAGCCTTTCCGACCGTGCAATGGGCCTGGCACTGAGTTTCTTGCGGGCAAACGCGACCGCAGACCGCTGGCAGCAGGCTGTAGTCCTTGATCAGGCCGATAGCGCGGCTGTAATCGCCCTCTGCGGT
>JAAZKI010000489.1 GCA_012799905.1 Lentisphaerota bacterium
AAAGTCACCTGCGAGGGCTCCTTCTTCCTTAGCGGCGAACCAATGCTCCACCTGCGCGGAACCATCGACACACCGCAATGCTCTTTCCGAAAAATGACCGCTGAACAGGTGTCCGCCAACTGGGCTCTCAGTTCCAACCAAGTGCTCTGGGATGTAACCCAGGCCTCCTACCTCGGTGGAAACCTGAAGACTTCCGGACTCTATGACCTGGAATCACGAGCCGGCAATGTCCTCCTCATCGCTGACAATATCTCCCTCGACCAATTCTCAACCATGCTCGGCATGGCGGAAAAATCCGAGGACGCATCCCCGGTGCCTGGCGTCATCCATGCAGAATGCCGCCTGGACATCCTCCAAGGCTGGGCCAGCCGGCCCTTCCATGTCGAAGGCAATGGCCATCTCGCGGTCCGCAACGCAGAACTCTGGGAAGTGCCCCTGTTTACCAAGCTGGGACAACTGCTGGAGGTGACGACCTTCAGTTGGCTACGCCAGAAACAAGACAACGGCCTGGGCAAAATCACCAAGCTTGACGCTGATCTGGAATTCCTCGGCACCAGGCTGGCTGTACCGCAATTTTCCACCAACGGCACCATCATCGCCCTCTCCGGGCAAGGCGAATACTCCTGGGAAAAAGACCGGCTCTTTTTTCAGGTGAGCGGCGAAGCCCTCAAAGAAGTCAGCATCCTCTCTTTTGTCCTCAAATCCCTGACCTGGGCCTTCCACGCCGAATTGAGCGGCACCCGCCAAAAAAACGAATGGAAGCTGCGAACCGCACTGCGTAAAATCTTCTCCACCGACTGACCTCCATCACCCCCAAAAAAAACAGGAGTGGACTAACCATGATGCACGACGTCAGAACATTCGGTGCTGTCGGCGACGGCAAAACCAAGGATCATCCAGCCATCCAGGCCGCCATTGACGCCTGCGCCAAACAGGGCGGCGGCAGAGTCACGTTGCCGCCAGGCACCTACCTGTCCGGAACCATCTACCTGAAAAATCACGTCTGCCTCGACATTCAGCCCGGCGCGGTGCTTCAAGCCAGCCCTGACATTGCTGACTACAACGCGCCAGACTTCTGCCCCCAGAACCCGGTTAGCGTCATCGAAAAAACCAACGGCGCCCACCTGGTCGTCGCCGTCGAGGTGCACCATGTCACCCTCACCGGCGGCGGTCGCATCGACGGCAACCGCGCCGCCTTCTTTGACCCCTACACCTGCACACGCGCCCAATTCCCCGGCACCCGCCCGGCACAGATGCTCTTCTTCTGCGAATCAACTAACATCCGCATCGAAAACCTGGAATTGACCAACTCGCCCTATTGGACCTGCTTCCTGCATGGCTGCGAAGACGCCACCATCCGCGGGCTAACCATCGTCAATGATATGAAAGCCTGGAATTCCGACGGACTCGATATTGACGCCTGCCGCCGAGTCACAATCAGCGATTGCAATATCACCGGGGCTGACGACGCCATCGCCATCCGCGGCAACCCGAAACGCCTGCGAGACCCGAGCCGCGTCTGCGAAGACATCACCGTCACTAACTGCGTCCTTATGACCCGCCAGGCTGCCGTACGCGTCGGAGTCGGCAATGGCAGCATCCGGCGCTGTTGCCTCAGCAACCTCTGCATCCGCGGTGCTGGCGTCGGCATTGACATCCTCTCGACATATCGCGACTTCAGCGTGAGCGACCGCACGTCTCGCCCCAAAGACTATCCTGACGCTGGCACCGACGTGAGCGACATCCTCTTCGACAATATCGTCATGCAGACCCATATGCCGTTTGACCTGGTTTCCAACCACCATGAGGCGCCGCTGGCCCATTCCGGCAAACTTCTCCGCAATATCACCATCCGCGGCGTGCGTGGCTACGGATGCATAACCTCGCTTTTCCAAGGCAATCACGACCTCAACCTGCGCAACGTGTCCCTGGTCGACATCGACCTGGAATACAACGGCGGCGAACATATCCGCCTGCTCCAAGATGGCGAAACCTGCGCCCAACGCTTCCCCGGCTACCGACCATACGCCATCTATGCCGCCAATATCGACGGCTTGTCCATGGACCGCGTCCGCCTGACTTGGGGCGAACTGAAAGGCCCCTGGTCACACGCGATGCTGACCGCCAATGTCAAAGACCTGACTTTGCGCAATTGCCGACTGCCAGCACCTCCCGGAGGCGTCGATTGCGAACACCTGGAAACATGGAACGACAGAATCTGAAATGCCCCCAGAACAACGATACGCATCAGCCAAAATTTTTCCTAAGTTCAACCACAAGGTTCTCTCATGATTTTGCGCTCCACCCTGGAAGAAGCCATGTATACCGCCATGCGGACGGCGTCGGTGCAGATGCCGCCTGATATCCGAGCCGCCCTTGAGAAAGCCGCAAAGGAGGAAACCGACCCAATGGCTCAGCGGCACCTCGCAGTCAGCCTGCAAAACGCTGATCTGGCCCGCGCTGGCAAAGGGCTGGTCTGCGCTGACACCGGCTTTCCGCTTTTCTTTGTGCAAGCCGGCGCACGTACCACCATCGAAGGCGGCTTCGAGGCAATCTACCAGGCTGCCGCCGCCGCAACCGCCCGCGCCACTGAGGAGTGCTTCCTTCGACCGACTATGGTCGACCCGCTTCGCCGCAGCAATCCCGGCAATAACCTCGGCCCGGGAATGCCAAAAGTCGAACTGACTTTCTCCGGTGACGGCGATGGACTCCGCCTCACCGCCGCTCCCAAAGGCGGGGGCTCAGAAATCTTCGGAACCTTCTACAACATGCTCTTCCCCTCTGACGGAGTCGCCGGAATCAAGAAATTCGTCCTGGAATCGATCATGAATTCCTGCTACGCCGGCAAAATCTGCCCGCCTGCCATCATCGGCGTCGGCATCGGCGGCACGGCCGATTTATGCATGAGCATGGCCAAAAAGGCCGCGCTGCTGCGTCGAGTCGGCGCTCACCATCCCGACCCGCTGGTTGCGGAGTTGGAGCAGGAGCTTCTTGACGCCTCCCGCCGCCTCGGCATCGGCCCAATGGGTTCACGCGGCATCAACGCGGTTCTCGCCGTTAACATCGAAACCGCTGTCACCCACACTGCCGCCCTGCCCGTCGCCTTTAATGCCCAATGCTTGGTCGGTCGCCGCTGGACCGCCATCATCACGGCCGATCAGAATATCACCTATACCGGAGACGTCGCATGAAAAACATCACCCTGCCGATGTCAAAAGATACAGCCCGCGCTTTGCAGCTTGGCGACATGGTCACCGTGAGCGGCCTCATGTTCACCGGTCGCAGCCGATTCCATATCCGGGCTATTGAAAAAAACATCTTCCCGCCGCTTGATTATCAGGCCATCAACTGCTTCTTCCATGTCGGTCCAGTGATGCGGGACACCTCAGCCGGCTGGGAAGTAGTCAGCTGCGAACCGACCTCAAGCATCCGCTTCGAACGATATGGCGCTGACGTCGTCCGCCGCTTCCAGCTCCGCACCCTGATTGGCAAGACCACCATGGGCGCCGGAACCGCTCAGGCCCTGCAAGAAGTCGGCGGCGTCTATCTGTCTAAAATTGGCCTCAGCGGCAATGCCCTCCGCGACCAAATCACCAAAGTGCGCCAAGTATTCTTCCTGGAAGAGCTGGGCAAAACCGAGGCGACCTGGGTCTACGAAGTCGATCACTTCGGGCCCTTCTTCGTCGCCATTGACGCACATGGCAACAACTACTTTGAGCAGCTCGCAGCTGATGTCAGCCGTGCTCTTCCTGGCATTGAGCGCGACCTCGGCATTCCAGTTGACTACGCGTTCACCAACGTCAATCCCGACTCCTCCGCAAACATGTAAACCCAAGGATTCCGTCATGCTGAAAATCACCTATCCGCGCCACGGCGCCATCCTCAACCGCAACCAAGGTCAGGAAACCGCCGAAGCCCTCCGCATCACAGTGACCGGCGCCAGCACCTCCGCAGCCCCAGTCCTGGTCAATGGCGTCACCGCTAAGCGCCAAGGTCAAACATTCAGCGCCAACGTCGACCTGAAAGCAAAATTCAACACCATCACCGCCACGTCTGAGGACAACGGCAAGCCCTGCTCTCAAGAAATCCGCGTCCTCTGGGACAAGAAATCCTTCCCGAGATACAACTTCTTCATTGACGACCATTCCTTCTTCCTGACTGACATCGCCAAAGAGCGCCCAGCCTCACTTTTCGACCACTTCTATCTCAAGGGCCTGCGTGACATTCATCGCAAACTGGGCACGAAATTCACCCTTAACCTATTCTACCGCAATGACCATCATCCGTTCGAACTGAAGGACTTCCCAGACTGCTACCGCCAGGAATGGCTCGATAACCGCGACTGGCTCCGGCTGTCCTTCCATGCCTACAGCGAATTCCCGGACCGGCCCTACACCGACCCGGACCCGACCAAACTGATGGAAGACTTTGCCTTGCTGAAAAAAGAAATCACGCGTTTTGCCGGCGCTGAGACCTTCATCCAGCCGGTGGTCATACACTGGGCGGTCACCAGCCGGGAAGGCGTCCTCGCCCTGGCCAAAAACGGCATGTCGGCCTTCTACACCGGCATTCGCGGCGTCAGCGAGGCCTGCGAAAAAGCCATCGCCAAAGGCCTCAATCCGGTCGATGCGGTAACCGAAATAGACCGCTCGGCCATCAGTGACATCTCCTATTTCCGCACCATGGACGACGCTATCTACCTGTACTGCTACAAGAAACTGTATGACTTTGACATTGGCGCCACCTTCTTCACAAATTCCGGCGTTTGCTGCAATTCGCACACCCAAGAGCAGATCGCCGCCAATCTAAAGTTAGCATTCAACGCACCTTTTGGCAACGAGACCTTCGGCCTGGCCTCGCATGAACAATACACCTTCCCTTACTACAAAAATTACATTCCAGACCACCTCGAACGCATCGAACTGGCCGCCCGCCTGATGACCGAACAAGGCGCCAAGCCAGTCCAATTCGCCGAAGGACTGCTTGGCAACACGGCCTGGGACTAAGGGGTCCCGCGCAAACATATAACCCCACACCAAGGATTTCGTCATGCTGAAAATCACCTATCCCCGCCACGGCGCTATCCTCAACCGCAACCAAGGCCAGGAAACCGCCGAAGCCCTCCGCATCACCGTGACCGGAACCAGTACCTCCGCAGCGCCGATTCTGGTCAACGGCGCCGTCGCCAAGCGCCAAGGTCAAACATTCAGCGCTGACATCGACCTGAAAGAAAAATTCAACACCATCACCGCCACGACCTCAGACAATGGCAAGCCCAGCTCCCAGGAAATCCGCGTCGTCTGGGACAAAAAGTCCTTTCCGAGATACAACTTCTACATCGACGACCATTCCTTCTTCCTGACTGACATCGCCAAAGAGCGCCCAGCCTCGCTTTTCGACCACTTCTACCTCAAGGGCCTGCGTGACATTCATCGCAAACTGGGCACGAAATTCACCCTTAACCTCTTCTACCGCAACGACCATCATCCATTCGAAATGAAGGACTTCCCAGACTGCTACCGCCAGGAATGGCTCGATAACCGCGACTGGCTCCAGCTGTCCTTCCACGCCTACAGCGAATTCCCTGACAGGCCCTACACCGACCCTGACCCGACCAAGTTGATGGAAGACTTCGCCCTGGTGAAAAAAGAAATCACGCGTTTTGCCAGCGCCGAGACCTTCATCCAGCCAATAGTCATACACTGGGCAGTCACCAGCCGAGAAGGCGTCCTCGCCCTGGCCAAAAACGGCATGCCCGCCTTCAGCACTGGCATCCGCGGCGTCAAGGAAGCCTGCGAAAAAGCCATTGCCAAAGGCCTCAATCCAGTCGACGCTGTGACCGAAATAGACCGCTCGGCCATCAGCGACATCTCCTATTTCCGCACCATGGACGACGCTATCTACCTGTACTGCTACAAGAAACTGTATGACTTTGACATCGGCGCCATATTCTTCTCCGGCACCAACACCTGCTGCAATTTATACACCAAGGAGCAGATCGCCGCCAATCTGAAACTGGCGTTCAACGCACCTTTCGGCAACGAGACTTTCAGCCTGGCCACGCATGAACAATACACCTTCACCTACTACAAAAACTACATTCCGGACCACCTTGAGCGCATTGAGCTGGCGGCTCGCCTGACAACCGAACATGGCGCCAAGCCGGTCTACTTCGCAGAAGGACTGCTCGGCAACACAGCCTGGGACTAAACCGCGCCAACAAAAAAGCGGAAGCAGGAAAACATCTTCCTGCTTCCGCTAAAAATCAAAAGTGGATAATGAAGTCCCGTCTACTCAGCTCAATGTCCACTCACGTCCACAAAAGTCCACTAACGTCCATTGTCCCTTGTCCACTTAAAGCATCAGTAGCGGATGAGGTTATTGGTTCCAGTCCATGCGGAAATACCAAACATGACTGGCGATGCCTGCACCGCAGCGCCCTTAACCGAAGCGACATGGCCATCCAGGTAGCCCATATTCAAACTGCCGCTGTGCCGGGCATGGATGCGGTGAGCTTGGTTTGACTGAATCCACTCAGTGTAGCCATCACACGTCAATGCGCACTCCGACATGGACTTAGGGAAGACATTCCATAAGCCGGGAATGTCGGCGCGAACCCGGCCGTGCAAATTGGTGTTCATGGGATAGTCATAGGCAAAACGCTGCCAAGGTTCGGGCCAGTTAGTCGACGTCGGGCAGAACCAGACTTTCTTGTCGCCTGTGTACTCGGCGAGATGAACTTGGTAATTGCCGTAGGTCTCGTGCTCGTAGACGTCATCCTCGTAGTACCTCTGGGGATTGTAGCCCTGGGGCAAGCCGCCGACTGTCCCCTGATGCATAAAAGTGTCATTATTGTCCATGAGGTACATATCCGTGCCTAGCATGACCTGCTTGAGATTGCTGACGCAGCTGATGCTGCGCGCCTTCTCTCGCGCTTTGCTCAAAGCCGGCAAGAGCATGGCCGCCAAAATCGCGATGATGGCAATCACCACCAAGAGTTCAATCAGCGTAAAAGATTTACGAGCTTTCATTGGGATTCTTCCTCCTTCGTGATAGGTATGTAATTTTATGCAACGTAGTATCTGAATAATTGCTATTGTCGCTTCTAGATGCGCTGGCTGGTTCCACAACCATTCCATTTACTGTCGGCGTCGCTTTGTAATGGCGCGAATTTGACGGTTTCGATTGGCGGCCCGAATGATACTAATTTTTGATAGCTGCTTGTGTTTTTTGTAGATTCTTCACGATTTTTCTTGAAAAAAACTTACAA
>JAAZKI010000336.1 GCA_012799905.1 Lentisphaerota bacterium
CCCAGTCCACCACGTCCACAACAGCCGCAAAGCGGCAAAAGCCCGGAGGGCGACACATAGAAGCCCAGGGTAAGCCGGGCCGCCAGGCCAGGCGCAGCCCTGGGTGAGATGGCATATATTTGGAGCCCTGTAAGGGTGACACATAAATTTAGGTTGTGGACGGAGAGTCCACCCTAGGTATTCCGTGTATTCTGTGGTTATAAAACAACCCTATAAAAAATCCGTGTTCATCCGTGTTCATCCGTGGTTAAAAATCAGGCAGCCCACCCTATGGCGTTTTCTGGATGCCGAGGACGAGGATAAGCGGCAATCGCCAGGCGGGCGGCTTGACGTCCCTGCCAGTTACGGTGACATCAGCGCCTTCCCATTGATTCAGGTCAAGGCGCTGGCTGCGCAGGTAGCAGAGAGGGACTAGGCCGCGGCTGGTGACTTCGCAGAGCACATGCGTGGCTTCGGGCGTTGCATTGCGTTGCAGGGAGATTACCCGCCCGGTGCGCTGCGCCATTTTGGGCAGCGCCGGTTCACTGGAAGCCTTGCTTTTGGCGGCGGCCTCCTTGGCTAAGCGCTCTTCCTCGGCCTTGGCCTTCTGGGCTGCCGATTCAGCCTCAGCGCGAGCTTTTTTCTCCTGTTCCAGACGGGCGGCTTCAGCCTCGGCGCGGCGCGCGGCGGCTTCTTCCGCTGCTTTGACGGCCGCAGCTGCCTTGGCTTCCTCTTCCTTGATTTTCTTCTCCGCTGCCAGTCGACGCGCTTCTGCTTCTTGGGCGGCTGCCTTGAGGCGCGCTTCTTCCTCCTTGGCCTTTTGCTCCGCAGCCAGGCGGGCTTCTTCGGCGGCCAGACGCGCGGCTTCTGCTTCTTTGGCCCTTGCCTCAGCCTTCGCAGCCTCCTCTTTGGCCTTTTGTTCGGCGGCCAGACGCTGCTCTTCCGCCTGCTTGGCCTTCAGCTCGGCCGCCAGGCGGGTGGCTTCCGCCGCCTTGGCAATGGCGATGGCTTTGGCTTCTTCCTCTTTAGCCTTTAGCTCGGCCGCTACACGCGCTGCTTCCGCTGCCTTGGCTGCCTCGGCCGCCTTGGCTTTCTCTTCCTGGATTTTTTGTTCAGTGGCCAGGCGCTTTGCCTCTGCGGCCTTGGCTGCTTCCGCTGCTTTGGCTTCCTCTTCCTTGAGTTTTTTCTCGGCCGCCAGGCGCAGTTCTTCTGCTTCCTTGGCAGCGGCGACAGCGTCTTCCTTTGCTTTCAATTCAGCGGCCAGGCGTTTTTCCTCGGCTGCTTTCACGATTTCAGCGGCGTTAGCGGCCTGCACCGCCTTGGCAGCGGCATTGGCCTGCTCGCGCGCTACGCGCTCTGCTTCGAGACGCTTTGCCTCTGCTTCCTTGGCAGCTTCTTTGGCTTTGGCAGCGGCTTCGGCTTGCATTTTAGCCTGGAGTTCGGCTGCCTGTCGTTTGGTTTCGGCTTCAACTACCGCGTGCTTGCCCTGAGCCACGCGCTCTGCTTCGGCTTTGGCCAGGGCGGCCAGGCGGTCGGCTTCAGCCTTAGCCTGGGCTAACTTTTCTTCCTGGCGAGCCTTCTCCTCCGCCCACTTCGCTGCATCATCCGCTGGCTGTTCTGTCACCGCAACCACCAGCTGGTCCAGCGCGACGTAGGCTGCATTCACCCAAGCCGTGGCTTCCGGCGGAGCCTTTACGCGACGCCAGTTTTCCAGAACTTCGATGACCTCCAACTTGACCCCTTTGCCAACCTTGGCAAAGGCGGAAAAGACCAGCCCCGGCCCAGCATGCAAGCGGCACGGCTCTTTCTGGACGACGTTGTTTTCATCCAGGGTGTCAGCCGTCACCCAGCCATGCACGGTTTCCGGCAGACGCACTTCATACCAGTCCTCCAGCTGGCTCACCACCGTCACACGCGTGCCCTGATTGAAGCTGCCGAGGTTCTCGAAAGAGGTGCCGGGGCGCGCCCGGATGTTGACTTGCGACCCGGTCACCGTTCCCAGGCTGGGAAAAGAAGGCTCCGTCTGAGCCGCCAACCAGGGCGCGCTGATCAGCCATGCGCTGAGCAGGAACAGATTAATCCATGTTTTCTGCATCGCCTTACTCCTTAAAAAGTCTGAAATCATGCGGCGTGGATGCATTTGGCCGCCCTTTACTCTTTGCCATCCCAGCAATAAGTGCACAGCTTCTCTCGGGGCAGTCCAATCGCCTCAATTAAATCATCCAGCTTCTGATATTTCAAGGATGTCAAATTCAGCATGCTCCTGATTTCCTCCACCATGCGCTGATAACACGGGGTGGCATCGTTACAGTATTCCGACAGCCGGGAATTGCAATCGCCTTCCAAGGCGAATATCGCACGCCGACTTATTAAAGCCATGTCCTCATGCGCTTGCGAAAAATTCAGAAATTTGCAGTTGAACATGATGGGCGGGCAGGCGCAGCGGACATGGACTTCGCGCGCGCCCATATCCTGCTTGAGGATTTTGAAGGTCTCGCGCAGCTGGGTTCCGCGCACAATGGAGTCTTCGCAGAAGAGCAGGCGTTGGCCGCGGATCATGTCTTCAATCGGCAGCAGCTTCATTTTGGCGATTTGATTGCGCGTGATTTGGTCGCTGGGGATGAAACTGCGCGGCCAGGTCGGCGTGTATTTGACGAAGGCGCGCTTGTACGGCACCGGCGTCCGCCCCGGCTGACAGCAAGAGGCGTTGGCATAGCCCAGGGCATGGGCAGTGCCGGAGTCAGGCACCCCGGCGACGCCGTCAATGACGAGGTCGCTGTCCCGCTCAGCCAGCTTAGCGCCGCAGCGATAGCGGGTGTTTTCGACGTTGATGCCCTCGTAGGACGACGCTGGAAAGCCGTAGTAGACCCAAAGGAAGGTGCAGATTTGCATGCGGTCGCGGGGCGGCAGAATTTGGGTCATGCCATCGCGGGTCAGCAGCACTGCCTCGCCCGGTCCGAGCCAGTGTTTCACCTGGTAGCCGAGATTGTAGAGGGCGCTGGTTTCGAGGGTGGCCGCATAGCTGCCTTCTTTTTCGCCGATCACCACCGGCGTCCGCCCCAGCCGATCGCGGACGGCGTAGACACCGTCCTTGACCAGCAAAAGCATGGAGCAGGAACCCTGTACCTTGTCATGGACCAGCTTGAAGCCTTCTGCAAATGTTCCGCCTAAACTGATGAGCGACGCCACCATCTCAGTCGGGTTGATGCCGTCGCCAGTCATTTCGCAAAAGTGGGTGCGGGTGCTGCGGAAGGCGTTTTTGCTTAGCTCAGCCAAATTGTTGACCACGCCGACCGTGGTGATGCCGTAAGTGCCTAAGCGCGAAAATACAATCAGCGGCTGGTCGCCGGTGTCGCTGATTGAGCCGATGCCGACTTCGCCATTCAGACGCTCGACGTCATCCTGGAACTTGCTGCGGAATTGCGCATTGGTGATGTCGTGGATCGACCGTTGCAGGCCGTCTTCTTTGCCCCAGACTAACATGCCGCCGCGCTGGTTGCCCAGGTGCGAATGGTAGTCAGTGCCGAAAAAGAGGTCGACGATGCAATTTTCTTTTGAGACAACGCCAAAAAAGCCGCCCATGTCTTTGTCCTTATTGATTCAGTTGGCTGCGGGGCAGGGCGGCCGCGAAGCACCTCCGCACCGACCCTGCGGCGGCTCAGAATTCTGCGCTTTGTGGTGTTCTGGGGAAGGGGATGACGTCGCGGATGTTGCCCATGCCGGTGCAGAAGCGCACCATGCGCTCAAAGCCGAGTCCGAATCCGGCGTGCGGCACTGAGCCAAAGCGCCGCAGGTCGCAGTACCACCAATAGTCCTCCGGTCGCATGCCGATTTCCCGGATGCGCGCCTCCAATACGTCAAGACGGTCTTCGCGCTGGCTGCCGCCGATGATCTCGCCGACCGTCGGCAACAGCACGTCCATGGCCGCGACCGTCTTGCCGTCGTCATTCAAACGCATATAGAACGCCTTGATTTCCTTTGGGTAGTTCATCACGATGACCGGGCCGTGGAACAGTTTTTCCGCCAGGTAGCGTTCGTGTTCAGACTGCAAGTCAGCGCCCCAGTAGGGCTTGAACTCAAAGGACACCGGCGCTTTCTCCAGCAGCTCGATGGCCTCAGTGTAGGTGATGCGGGCGAATGTGGCTGTGGACAGGCGGGTCAGCGTGTCCAGCAGGCCTTTTTCGATGCGCTTGTCAAAGAAGTCCAAGTCATCCGGGCATCGTTCCAGCAGCTGCCTGAACAAGGAGCGCAGGTAGTCCTCGGCCAGGTCAGCATTGTCAGACAAGTCAGCAAAGGCCATTTCTGGCTCGATCATCCAGAATTCCGCTAGATGGCGAGTAGTGTTGGAGTTTTCGGCTCGGAAGGTCGGCCCGAAGGTATAGACGTTTCCCAGGGCGCAGGCGTGGGTTTCGGCCTCAAGCTGGCCGCTGACGGTCAAGTAGGTCGGCCGACCAAAGAAGTCCTGCGAGAAGTCGATAGCGCCAGTCTCCTTGTTGCGCGGCGGCTTGTCCATGTTCAAGGTGGTGACCTGGAACATTTGGCCAGCGCCTTCGCAGTCGCTTGAAGTGATGATCGGCGCGTTGAAGTAGTAGAAGTCACGCTCTTGGAAGAAACGATGCGTGGCAAAGGCGAGGGCGTTGCGAACCCGGGTGACTGCGCCGAAGGTGTTGGTGCGCGCCCGCAGGTGCGCCACCTCGCGCAGCCGCTCAAAGGAAATGCGGCTCTTGCCCAACGGGTATTGCATCGGATCGCAGAAGCCCAGCACGGTCAACTCTTCGGCCAGCATCTCAACCGCCTGGCCGGCTGCCGGCGACGCCTGAATCAAACCCCTGACCTTGATGGAAGCGCCAGGATGCAGACGGACGATTTCCGACTCGTAGTTAGCCAGCGTGGTAGGCGCCAGAATTTGCAGGTTAGCCTGGCAGCTGCCGTCGTTTAATTCTATGAAAGACAGGCCGGCCTTGGAATCGCGCCGAGTACGCACCCAGCCGGCAACAGTGATTTCCTGGTCGGACGCGCCACGAGCCAGGGCGTCGCGAATGAGTCTCCGCTTCATCTGAACATACTCCTTACATATTAAAGGCAAAAAGTATAATATAGCACCATTGGAAATATTTTTGGTGGACATTGTGGACATTGTGGACGCGGTGGACATTGTGGACAAGCGCCCCTCGCCTCCGTCCAGTGCCGGCACTTTAGTGCCGGAAATCGCCCTAATTCAACGTATACACCCACTCGATCAGCTCTTTGCCCAGGTTATCTCTTGATGCCCGGTCTGGGCAACCGCAGAGCACGACCACCACTCGTCGGCCGTTGCGTTCGCAGGTGGCTGCTATGCAGTATCTTGCTTTGTTAGTCATGCCGGTTTTCATGCCGTTCACGCCTGGGCATGTCTTCAGCAGCGTGTTCGTCGTATCGAGGAAGAATTTTTTATTAGTATTTTCGCGGATATATTCTCTTCTGACTGAGGTCCATTTCACGATTTCCGGCACATCCATGAGTATTCCTGCCAGGTATGCTAGTTCTTGTGGTGCGCCCATGCATTCTCCCTTGGCGCTGGGCAGTCCGTGGGTGTTGTGGAAGAGCAGGCGTTTGCATCCGAGCTGTGCGGCTTGTGCGTTCATGCGGGCGACAAACGTCGCTTCATTGCCGCCGCCGAGGAATTCGCCGAGCAGGTAGGCGCAGTCGTTAGCGCTGCGGATCAAGATGCATTTGAGCAGTTCGTCAATGGTGAAGGTTTCGCGTGGGTCGAGCCAGACCTGGCGTCCGCCGACAGCGGCAGCGGTCCGCGTCACTGGCACAGTCGTGTTCAACGACAACGCCCCTTGTGACGTCTTGATATCATTGATCGCCAGAAACGCAGTCATCATCTTGGTCATGGAGGCAATCGGCTGCATGTCCAGAGGACGCTTGGCCCAGAGAATCGAGCGCGAACTGAGGTCGACCGCAATGCCGCCAGTGCATTTTTGGGCCATGGTGGCAACCTTAGTGGGCAGAGCCTGTTGACGATCCGTGAAATAGGCGTCCGAATATGGCTCAAAAGCCAGTCCGGCCGGGAGCGCCGGAGGAGGTGGTGGGCTTTCCTGGCTGGAGGCCGTCTCCGCCGCAGTGGCTTGCTCGGCAGCCGTCTCCATAGCAGGCTCGTCGCCAGTGCAGCCCTTGAAGATAGCGAGGATGATGACCACATGCACGGCGACGACAGCCAGCGCAATCAGAAATTTTTGAGCCATTATGATTCTCCGGGGAAACGTATGCAGTGTAGTTGGTTAGAGCCGTTAGAGCAAGTCATCCGGCGCTGTCGCCTCTGTGGCGCTCTCTGTCTCTGTCCGGCGTGGTCGGCGTGGTCTGCGTCGGCGCTTGCGGGGCAGGCGTCCAGCCCCGCCTGAGCTTGACTGGCCCGGTTCTGGCAGATTTTGCACCAGGGCGGGGTCCCAGCGGCAGGCTTCGACCAGCAGACGCAGCAATTCACGGCCGTATTTATAGTCTGGCTGCTGCGTCAGGTAGTCGATTTGCACGCCTTCGGCCAGGGGCGGCACCATCAGGATCATCGCCCGAATCCGCGCAGTCAACACATGCGGCAGGACAAAGCCGTCATAGAAGGAACGGATAGCATGGCCGCATTGTTTGTTCAGCGCGGAATCCCAAAGCGGGAAAGTGTCGCTCTCGTGTGAGCGCAGCATATTCATTACGTACGGCAGGCACGGCGTCGCCAAGGCCAGCGCCCGCGAGGTGGAGTAGTCGCCTTTCTGGACGGCGCGATCACGCGCGCGCAGCATGGCCAGCGCGATCCGGCCAGGAGACTTGTTCCAGATGCTGGCCAGGCCAGGCCACAACGCTGACAACAGACCGTACTGGCGGCAAGTCTGCAAAATCGCTGCAGCGCAGTCAGTCTGGAAAATTTTCAGCAGCTCGTCAAAGAGCCTGGCGACTGACGCCTGCCGGATGCGTCCGCTCAGGCGTCTGATGGCGGCTTCCGTCTCCGGCGCCAGGGTCATTTGGTGCATGCCGACGAGCTTGAGGCCGCGGAGCATGCGAACCGGGTCTTCAGTGAAGCGCGTCTCCGCCTGGCCGATGGTGCGCACGATGCGTTGGTCGATGTCTTTCAGTCCGCCAGTGAAATCAATGATGCCGCGGTTGCCGATGACGTCAAGATACAAGGCATTGACCGTGAAGTCGCGGCGTTGGGCGTCTTCTTCAATAGTGCCGTATTCGTTATCGTTCCAGATAAGGACGCCGTCGTCATCGTCGCGGTCGCTGCGTTCGTCGGCGTTTGGTTGGCGGCGAAAGGTGCTGACTTCGTAGTAGGTGTCCCGTCCGTAGAAGACATGAGCCAGTTTGAAGCGTCGGCCGATGATATGACAGCGGCCCCGGCCGAACACTGCCCGCACCTGCTCCGGCGTCGCCTCGGTCGCGATGTCGAAGTCCTTGGGCGTGCGCCCCAGCAGCAGGTCGCGAACTGCGCCGCCGACAATGTAGGCTTCGTAGTGGTTCTGGTTCAGCCGGCGGATAATGTCCACAGCGGCTGGACGGATTTGCGAGCGGATGGACATGGTAGGTTGAGGGTGAGCAGATTATGAGGAAAGCTATGCTTGCCAGCCGGGCAGGCACGGCTGCGTTGGGTCCGGCAGCAGATTGCGGACCGGTGCAAAGGAGCGGCGGTGCAGCGGAC
>JAAZKI010000198.1 GCA_012799905.1 Lentisphaerota bacterium
AATCGTAATCGGTCAGCCGTTGAACATTGAGTCGCAGAGCGCCGCCCTCTCATCCTGTCTCACTTAGGTTCTCACAAGTCATCAGTCTCATCCGGGCGCCATTTCTAGAGATGGAAAGCATGATGCCTGCGTGCAGTACAGAATCCTACTCAAGCACAAAATAACTATGATTCTGCAAAAAACCGTTTGAAAAAGGGCATTTTATGGCCTATTTTTCCTGCGGGCTTAGAAATCAGACCCCACCCACCCAAAGGGGGGCCACCCTCCCAAATTTTGTCACACGCGCGCGTGAGGTGCGAGCTTATATCATTGACTGACTCATTACGCGTAATCGGTCACCCATTGAACATTGAGCCGCAGAGCGCCGCCTCTCTCGCCTGTCCACTAAAGCATTTCCGCTCCGCGCAAGGTTTTTCTGACTCAGTTTTGCCGGCTCGGCTTGGCAATTGCGCTTTGGCGGTTTATTATTTTGGACATGGCGACTTCTTCCAAAAAAATCTGGCATGCTCTGGCGACATTGGCGGTGGTGATTGCCTTCACCATCGGCATTGTGCGCACTCTCCTCAGCATGAGCGAAACCCAGAGCAAAACGCGCGAAAAGAATCTCGCGCCGATCATTGCCAGCGCCTCGGCTCGGCATGATGTGCCGGTCGCCCTGATCAAGGCCGTCATCTGGAAGGAAAGCCGCTTCAACGCCAACGAAATCGGCGGCAAAGGCGAAATCGGTCTGATGCAAATCACTCCCGGCGCTGTTGAGGAATGGCGCCGCGCCAACCGTCAGCCACCAGTTGACCCACGCCGGCTCACAGACCCGAAAGTCAACATCGAAATCGGCACCTGGTACCTCGCCTGGACCGGCCGGCACTGGCAGGACT
The DNA here is from genome assembly GCA_012799905.1 of Lentisphaerota bacterium. GTDB lineage: Bacteria > Verrucomicrobiota > Lentisphaeria > Oligosphaerales > Oligosphaeraceae > JAAZKI01. The sequence continues at coordinate 876 of JAAZKI010000198.1, forward strand.
ACGCCTCCAGGGACATCTTACAGCTGGCAGAGTACAATGCCGGCTACGGCCGCGTCTCCAAGCTCTGGAAGCCGGCTGACCCAAAACAGGAAATAGCCATCGCCGACATTAGCTTTCCCGGCACCAGGAGTTATATTAGGCAGGTTTTAAAACGTCGCCAATTCTATGAACATCAGCATCTTGACGAATTACCAAAGCAATCGGTCGACGCGCCTTCTGAGGCGCTGCCTCCAGGCGCCATGACACCATGACCACAACCGCCGAAAAACAGAAACGCACCAACGCGCTGATCAACCTTCTCCAGGATGACAATGGCGCAGTCGCCTCCATGGCCATGGAGCAGCTCCTCAACCAGGACGGTCTCGACGCCCTAATCGCCACCCTGCAGGATTCCGCCAACCCGGTTCTGCGGCAGCGGATTCACCAGCTCAGCAACATCATCACACGCCGGCACCTGCGCCGCAGCCTGCTGGAACGCATCGCCATTGACGACATCACCCTCTGGGAAGCCTTCCGGGACATCAATGTCTACACAGACACTCAGCGTTCCGTGTCGCACATCGACGAGCTGTTTGAGGAAATCAACCGGCCGTTCAAGCGGCGACGCGCGAACACCCTGCAAATCATCTCTTATCTGCGCGAATGCGGCTTTCACGCCAGCAACGAAGGCGGCGCCAAAATTGAGCACTACAATGTCGCGGAAGTGTTAGAGTACCGCAGCGGCGCGGCCTTGACCCTGGCGGTCATCGCCCAGAAGCTCGGCAATGCCTCTGGCTGGAACGCCACTATTGCCCTGCATGCCGGCAAATACTGCCTGATTGACGCCAATTTCCACATGATTGACATCGCGGCCGACTGGCAGATCAGCCGCGTCGAACGGGGCAAATACCACATCTGCGCCCGCCGCGACCTGATTAACTGCCTGCTCTGCTCCCTCGTCGTCGCCGCCAATAACGAAGGCCTGCTGCGTGACTTCTATCTCTACAGCAAGCTCTTTGCTGACATTAACGGCATTGACCTGAAAGCAGCTGGCCCGCCATTCGAGAAAAAATAATTGCAGGAAGGCGGCGCTGCCGTATTTGTAATTCGGTCACCGATTGATACTCGGAGTTCCGGCGAGCAGCGGTCTCAGGAATGGGGCGAGGGGCGAGGGGCGAGAGTGAGCTTGGACTACGCTGTCCGCCATGTCTACCGCATTCACCGACGCGCAACGGCAGAAACGCAAAAAGCGCGAAACGTACGGCAACCACCGCCCACCATGCCTATAATGTCCATGATCCACTTGCGCCGTAGGCGCTTAACCATGCTTAACCCCAGGCTTTAGCCTGGGGGAAGGCATACCCCAAAACTGGCACCTCGTAGAGGTGCTACAATTTGCGCTGAAAACATGCTGTTTGGATGGCCGTTATCAATGGGTGGGTGACCGATTACGCCGCATTTATCTTCTTTAACCTCATCGGCCCCAGTCGGCAAAGCTGACTGGGGCCGTTGAGGTTAAATGACTTGCGGCAAGACGATGTCAGAGGTGCTTCACGGTTGCGGTAAGGGGCTCGCGGCTGCTATGCATCGGGCCGGGGGTCGCATCCGCAGCCGGATAGCCAAGAGGCAGCATCGCGACCGGCTTGATTTCAGCCGGCAGCTTGCAGAATTCAATCACCGGCTCTGGCTTGAAATATCCGACCCAGGTCGTGCCTAGGCCAAGATCAGCAGCCGCCAGCATCATGTGCGACGTCACAATCGCGGCGTCGACTTCGCCGCTGAACTGCCCGGTGAACGGATTTTGCCAGGCCTTTGCCTCGTCATAGCAAATTAAAAGCACTACAGGCGCCGAAAAATGGCATTTCGTGCTCTCTCGAACTGCTGCCAGCGCTGCTTCCGACTGCAAGACGAAAATCCGCTGCGGCTGCTTGTTGGCCGCTGTCGGCGCCAAGCGACCGGCTTCAAGAACAGTGGCCAGCTTCTCAGGCTCCACCGGCTGTGAAGAAAATTTCCGAACCGAATATCTCTCGGCCGCTAATTTCATAAATGACATAGTCAATCCTTCTTGCTTTGTGCTTGCATGCCAGTCTGATGCGCCGCCGGCTCAGGCAAGCGGCGCCAGCTGGCATGACTTGCGTTAAGTGAAGACGACAAGGCCGAGCGAGACTGACCAGGCCTGACTGCGGCCGTCGTCGTGATGGCCGGGGGAAACGGCGTCAAAGCGCCTTTCCTTCCCGGCCGCGCGTATAATTCAGGTTAGACTTTCGGCGCCACTGGGATGCCGCCATTATCCATGGATTCGTTGATGGCAAACACCAGGGCCAAGCTCTTGATGGCGTCGGAATACGGGGAGAGAATTTCGTCCGCATCAATCTCGCCTCGGACAGCGTCGATGAACGTCTCATCGCATTCCTGGCCATAGTCATTGCTGGCCTTGCCCGTGATGGTCATGTTGGGTTCAGTGATGGTGTAATTGCCGCCGAGGGAGTAGGCCATCTTGCCGTCCGGGGCATAAGCCGTGATATCACCCGCCCCTGAGCCGAAGCAGCCGGTGTTGAATGTGCCGATGATCCCATTGGCAAAAGTAAGAATGGTCGAGGACGCGTCTTCGACATCGTAATTCTCGACGTCTGTGATGACACCGCGGCGACTGGCTGACTGTACCTTCACCACTTCGCCAAAGATATAGCGGCAGAGGTCATAGTTGTGGATGGTCTGCTCCACGACCTGGCCGCCGGATTCCTTCTTGATCCGCCACCACCAGACTTTCGGCAGACCGCCCAGCCGGTAGCAGCTGACCATGCCAATCTGCTTTCCGGCCACCCAGCGTCTCGCCACATCCAAGGTGTCGGCATATCGGCATTGCAGGCCAACCGCCGAAATCAGCTTCTTCTTCTTGATGCCGGCCAGGACTTTCTTGGCATATTTCATATCCAGCGTCATCGGCTTCTGCACAAACAGGTGAATGCCCTTCTCAATGGCGATCAATTCCATGCCGTCGTGCGCTGAGGGTTGGACGCAGACAAAGACCGCATCCAGCTTCTCCTTCGCGAACATCTCCTCGTACTTGAGATACGGCTTGGCCCCGAAGCGTTCGGCGGCGGCCTTGGCCCGTTCCTCCAGCAAATCGCAGGTCGCCACGATCTCGGCCTTGTCCCGCATTCGCTCGAAATGACCGAAATGATACTGGGCAATGCCGCCGCAGCCGATAAAGCCAACTCTCACCTTCGCCATAGATAATCTCCTTTTTTGTTGGGAAACCGATACTCCCTGCCTCCGCCTCGTGGTGCGGAAGCGCTTCAACTCTATCTACTATAGTAATGTAAGCCATTCAAGACGATTGTAAATGCGCTATCAGAAAAAATCACCGTTGACAAGCAAACCTCTCGTCCGCTCCAATCTGAATCACGCCGGCCAGGCAGAGGGGCTGTGCGCTTGCAAACTTGCGCGCGCAAGTTATAGTTGAATTTCTGCTTTTGCTTATTCTTTTTGATGCCTGTTCACCCTTCTTCAAGCTTCGGCTATGTCTGAGTTGCCGTCATTGCGTTCTCTCTCTGTCCTGCTTGT
>JAAZKI010000343.1 GCA_012799905.1 Lentisphaerota bacterium
CCCCTAGAAAAAGCCCCTCGCCCCTCGCCCCTAGAAAAAGCCTCTCGCCCCTCGCCCCTAGAAAAAGCCTCTACTTCTCGCCTCCGTCCAGTGCCGGCACTTCAGTGCCGGAATTCCAACGTCGCCAGCGCAATTTCGACTTTTCCAAAAGGCGCACTGACTTGGACCCCGCTGACTCGGTCTCGGATTGCTTCAATCGCTTCCCTGGCAATGGCTATGCCGGTAGCGAGTTGTTCTTCGTTGGTGCTGGCTTTGGTCATGCGTTCGATCACCCAGTCCGGCACTGTGACGCCCGGCACTTCATTTTTCATAAACATGGCATTTCGCAGACTGGCGAGCGGCCAGATGCCGGCGATGACCGGCAGTTGCAGGTCATCAATCGCATCCAGGAAGCGGAACAGCGCGTCAGGATCAAACACCGGCTGGGTAGTGATGTAGTCAGCGCCAGCCGCCGCCTTTTCGCGCAGTCGGCGGACTTCGCGGTCAAAATCAAGCGCGTTCGGATCAGCGCCGACCCCGACCACGGCAGCGGTCGGCGGCACGATCTTCTGGCCGCCGAGGTCCAAGCCTCGGTTGAGGTGCTTTTGCAGGGACACCAGGCCGATGGAGTCGGTATCAAACACACCGGAGGCGAAACTGTAACTGCCGAGCTTGGGCGGATCGCCGGTCACCATCAGCAAGTTGCGGATGCCGGCCGCAGCGCTGCCCAGCAAATCCGCTTGCAGGCCGAGATAATTGCGGTCTCGGCAACAGACATGCAGCACCGGCTCAATTTCGGCTTGCTTCAGGATCATGGCAGCGGTGATTAGCGGCGACATGCGCGGCGAGGCGCGCGGTCCATCCGGGATGTTCACAATGTCAACGCCGTGGTCTCGGCATAGGCGAGCGCGGGCGACGATTTGGCTCGTGTCCCAACCGCGCGGCGGCGTCATCTCAACGGCTGTCACCCACTCCTTGGCCGCCAGCTTCCGCCCCAGCTGCGACCGCTCCGCCAGCGGCATCTCCGGAACAGCGTCCGTCTTTTCAGCGTCCGCCCGCGGCGTTGTCACATGGGATTTGGTCATCGGCTTGATGGCGCGAGCCATTTCCCGGATATGCTCCGGCGTCGTGCCGCAGCAGCCGCCGACTCCACGTGCGCCGAGGTTGACATATCGGCGGGCATATTCAGTAAGATACTCTGGCGAACATAGATACAACTGCCGATGGTCGACGTTGCGCGGGGTGCCGGCATTCGGTTGAATGATCAGCGGCAGTTCGCAATAGCGCACCGCGACTTCCACCACCGACAGCATCTGGTCAGGGCCGACGCAGCAATTGAAGCCCATCGCCGCTGGCATCGGCCCGGCCGATGCAGACCAATCTGCCAGGCGGTGATGAACTGCTGATTCAACATCGCCATCCGCCGGAACTGAATGTGACAGCACAAAAGCCACTGGTTGCTTGAGCGCCGCCACCGCTGCCCGTGCTTCTTGCGCGGCTTCCGGACTGGGCAGCGTCTCGAACATAAGGAAGTCAACGCCGCCGGCGACCAGGGCTGCGGCTTGTTCACTGAGGCATTGGATGCGTTCCGCGCTAGTATTGCCGAGCGTATTCAGCGGCCCCAGCGAGCCAGCAACCAGGATCGGCCGACCAGCCTGGTCAGCCGCCTCGCGAGCCAGGCGGGCCGCTGCCAAGTTGATGGCTTCGACCCGTTCGCCCAGGCCGAATGGCGACAGGTTCAGACGATTGGCGCCAAACGAATTCGTGGTCAGGACATCCGCGCCCGCCGCCACATAGCTGCGGTGAATATCGGCAATCATGCCGGGTTCTGACAAGCACAATTCGTCGTAGCAGCGATTCGTGAAAACGTGCCGACGGTAAATCTCAGTGCCCATGGCGCCGTCAAACACCATTAAGGCCTGTCGCAGGGCGTTGCCCAGTTCTTTTTCGGTCATCATGCCGTACCTCGCGTATCGCTTGCCAGACGCTGTCATTTGCGCCGGTCAAATCCTGAAAAAAAGAAGACCGCCGCCCGGCTGCTGAGCAGGCGTTGTCGCCAACAGCCGGCAGACGCGTGAGGGTTCACGGTTGCAACTGTTTTTATAATATAGCGTTTCCCTCTGACAAAAACCATTTTATGTGCTATAGTTCTTTTTAAGTCCGGAGAACCGACGTCGATTTTTCCCTGTTTCGATCATTCATCATCAGACAAGACAAAGGATGGACATCATGACAGAAGCTTTATCTTGGGTGCTTACTGACACCGCCAACCGCGTTTACGTCGAGCAATGCGCAATTACGCCGGCCACCATTGGCCTGCCGGCTGGGGACGCCTGGTCGGTCACCAAAAGCAGGTTGCGCGGCGGCCTGTCCGATGGCGTTGACGTGGTGGACATCAACAACGGCCATCTGTCCTTCACGGTGCTGCTTTCCCGCGGCATGGGCCTGTGGAAGGGCGTCTGCGGCGACTGCACCATTGGCTGGGATTCGCCGGCCCGCGGCCCGGTCAACCCCATGTTCATCAACCTGCTCGAACAAGGCGGCCTCGGTTGGCTCAAGGGTTTTGACGAATGCATTGTCCGCTGCGGCCTCAATTCTAACGGCGCTGCTGGCATTGACCGCGTCCGCGACAACAACGGCAATCTCTCGGAAGTGATGCTCAACCTGCATGGCTATATCGCCAATTTGCCGGCCAAATACGTCGAACTGAAGATTATCCCTGGCAAACGCCCGAAAATCGTCCTCGTCGGCGTCGTTGAAGAAGCGCGCTGCTTCTGCCCCCAGTATCGGCTGACTACGACCTATACGACGGAAATCGGCTCAAGCCGCGTTGATATCCGCGACGAAGTCGAGAATTTCGCGGATTCGCCGACCGAATTCCAGATGCTCTATCACTGCAATTTTGGCCCGCCCTTCCTGGATGGCGGCGCACGGCTGGTGTCGCCGTCGCTGGAAGTCGCCCCGCGCGACCCCCGAGCGGCAGAGGATATCAAGACATGGAATATCTACAAGGCGCCAGAGCCCGGCTATGTCGAACAAGGCAACTATCATGACTTCGCCGCTGCTGCGGACGGGTCGACGCTCTCCATGATCCGCAATCGCCGCGGCACCCGCGGGGTGACCATGCGTTGGAACAAGAAACAGCTGCCTTGCTTCTGCCAGTGGAAACACACCGCCGGCCCTTCGGAAGGCTATGTGACCGGCATGGAGCCAGCCACCAATTATCCAAACCTGAAGACTTTTGAGCGCGAACGCGGACGGGTTTTGACTCTCGACGCTGGCCAGCGCTACGTGATTGACCTGGCCATGGAAATCCAGGAGACCCCGGAGCAGGTCGCTGCCATTGAGGCCGAAGTAGCCGCGCTGATGAAGCAGAAGAAGACCATCGTGCATCCGCAGCCAATCGCCAAATGGTCGCCCTGCGCCCAAGATGCGTAGCCCGCACGTCCCTCAGGCTTTAGCCTGCCGTATGTTTCTCGCTTGCAGGAGCATGTAGTTCAAGCTTTAGCTTGCTGTACGTCCCTCAGGCTTTAGCCTGCCGTATGTTTCTCGCTTGCAGGAGCATGTAGTTCAAGCTTTAGCTTGCTGTA
>JAAZKI010000408.1 GCA_012799905.1 Lentisphaerota bacterium
CGCCCCTAAAAAAAAGCCCCTCGCCCCTCGCCCCTAAAACGCCTGTTCGATCATTTTAGCCAGCCGGTAGCGGACGTCCTGCAATTCACGATTAGTTTTAACCGTGAAATCAATCGTGCCATCGGGATTCAGGACTGGGAAGGCGCCTTGAAACTCCTCTGGCAGGTTCGCCTGACCGCTGGCTTGACGATAAAGAGCCATGTAATCGTAATCATCCAATCCGTCGCGGGTCAAGGTCATGCGTAGAGAAGGCCGCGGATTGCCGACCGTATCCGGGTACATCCAGACATGATTAGCATACGTGTTGTAGAAGACTTCTGGGTCTTTGCCGACGTAAGGCTTAGTATAGGCATTAATTTCCGAATACAGATAGCCCTCGATGGCATACTTGTCAGCCAGCCAATAGTATTGCCGCAAGTGTGAAGCCGGAGTATTCATGTCACTCATGCCGATGCCGTTATAGCACCACGCGCGTTTGTCCTTAGTCTCCGGGGAAAACCGAAGCGAGGCCAGAGTCGCATAGCTCGACAACCAGACATCGATATTCGCGGTCAACTCCTTAGCAGCGTGGTCGATGAACACGCCCAGCTGGACCTCGGGCACGGCCTGCTTGGCCAGGCGGCAGGCTGTATTGATGTCGTCATAAACCGTATTATAGGGTTCGTCCCAGATGATGAACAAGGTCTTATCAAGAATACCCAGGTCACGGTAATGTTCGTAGGTCAGCTTAATCAGTTGCGGAAAAAAGGCGCTGAACAGCTCATCGCCGATCTTGAGATCGTTCTGGAGGAACTTAGCAAAATGCTTGTAGGGAGTTCCGTGCGAGCCGAGCTGGAAGGCGCTGTCCTGGAACACCGTAAATTTATCGCGCTCGAAATAGATAGCGGTCTGTTCGTCAAAGCTCGTCCAATCCATGCTCAGGGTCTTAGTCGCCGCATCCCAGCTTTTCTTGGCGCCGCCCCGCATCAGGCGAGGACTGAAGCGGTACTTTTTAGCCAGTTCCTGCTGGGCTGCGTATTCCTTTTTATGGTCTGCACCAGAGAGCCTCCCATAATGATTGCTGATGAAGCTACCCTTCAGGCAATAGGCCGTCTTGAAAAACGGGCGGTCTGGCATAGTAAAAGCAAAGACTTCCAGCTCCAGCGGAATCGGCGCAGCCGCAGCGCCGTTGACCATCAGACTCAGCTCACCACGGTACACGCCAGGCGCAGCATCCGTCGAAACAGTGACTTCGACCTGGACAAAATGGTGCCGCGACTTCTGCGGCCGAAACTCCGGCCAAAGAATATCGCAGAAACTCTCTTCCCGAATATTGCGGACAAAGCCGAGATAGGACACCGTGAACAGATTCCCGGACAACAAGCTGCCGCCAGGCCCACGCAAATCGCCGGGAATGACTTTCAGAGACGCCAGAGGCGCCTCCGCCGTCACCGCAAAATGGACGGCTTCGGCCTCGCCGCGGGCAGCGGCAAGGACTAGGGCTGGCGCCGTCGCCACCACCGGCGGCATTGGCGCGTCCAGCCTATAGCGTTCACCGTACGTATTCCAGACTTGCAAACCGTCCTGACGCGGTATCAGAACCGCCTCTGGGCGCATCAGCTGACGAGGACGGATACTCCCATAGCGGACGAAATTCAACTTCGGCTCTATGACGCCCAGCGGCCGGGTGGTGTCAAGAAGATTGTCTGGGCGGATGGGCTCCATGCCTTCGGCTGTAATCAAAACGCGGAGGCTGATGACATCCGCGAAGACAAACCGCTCCAGAGGTTCACGCCGGATGACGACGTAGATCACCTCACCGACCGTTTCGACCAGGTAGTCGTCAAGATACAGCCCCAAGCCGAGATTCTTGCGATCATCCCACTGCATGGCGTTAAGGCTGCCCAGGGCCATGTTGACACTGACTTGCAAGTCCCAGCCGGTCTGACCACCCTCAAAGGTACGCCCCGTCGCCAAATCGCCGTCGGTATTCGAATATAATCCAAGCATAAAGCGTGGCTTCTTCAACATCTCTTCAAGACCATTCAGCTTGACGGCAAAAACAACTCGGTCAGCATCGCATTGAAAGCCCATAGCCGAGACCTGGAATTTCCCGGCGGCCGTATTCTGCCAGAGCATGGGCACAGCAATCTCCTCTGCTGACACTACCACCACCATCAAACCAACCATCAGCAGGAACATCTTCTTAAATTCAATCATGAAATCATTCTCCGGGTTTGATATCTTGTTCGAAACTTGCGCTGGCACTAACATCTCTAACGTACGTCAAAATCGAATACAATGCAACGCCAAGGCACTATGAATTTGTGAAAAGGAATGCGTAGGCGTTTTCGTCTCTGTGTCCACTAACGTCCACTTCTGTCCACGTCCACTAAAGCGCCTTATCCAGAAAGGGGCGAGGGGCGAGGGGCGAGGGGCGAGGGGCGAGGGGCGAGGGGCGAGGGGCGAGGGGCGAGGGGCGAGGGGC
>JAAZKI010000457.1 GCA_012799905.1 Lentisphaerota bacterium
AACAGCCGCAAAGCGGCAAAAGCCCGGAGGGCGACACATACACAGCCGCAAAGCGGCAAAAGCCCGGAGGGCGACACATACACAGCCGCAAAGCGGCAAAAGCCCGGAGGGCGACACGTACACAGCCGCAAAGCGGCAAAAGCCCGGAGGGCGACACATAAAAGCCCAGGGTAAGCCGGGCCGTCAGGCACGGCGCAGCCCTGGGTGAGATAGCATATATTTGGAGCCCCGCCAGGGGTGACACATAAATTAAGTTGTGGACGGAGAGTCCACCCTGCGTCATCTGCGGATAAAACAACACTGCCTCGCCCGACGCCTTGTCCACGCCAAGCGTTTTACCCAGGGCGAATCACCCACCACTCCTGGCTTTATTCTCATCCATTAATGGCTGGGCAGACCTCACGGAAGCTGCATTGCCCGCAGGCATATTCCGAAGGCATGCACGGGAAGTCTTCTTCCGCAGCGACATTTTTTTCGGGGTCGCGCAATTTAGCGCGCATTGCCTGCGAGCTGGTGACGATCTGGTCTTGCACTGAGACTAGCAGCTCGGGCTTCACCGGGTAACTGCTTTTGCGGCCGCCGTCCAGCAGGAAGACGCCGTGCAGGTTCAGTTTATCCAGCGGCACGCTCCATTTGCTCATTGCGTAGAGGGCATAGCAGGCTAGCTGTTGCCGCAAGGTGCTGCGGTTTTCGACGCCGGTCTTCCAGTCGAGGATATGGCAGATTCCGTCAGCATCGATGTATGCGAAGTCAAGGGCGCACCAGACTTTGACGTCATTGCTCATAAAGGTATCAAGGACATCATTCGTCTTCCAGCTGCTGTAGGGCAAGGCCAATATTTCCCGCACGGTTGGCGACATGACAAACGATTCCAGGCAGGTGAAGACCCGTTCCCGGATTGCATTGGTCGTTTCCGCAGGCAGCGTCTTGCCGTTGCCATAGTACAATTCAAACAGATTCGTGCGTCGGGACGGATACTTCTCCCATTCTCGCCCGATTGATTCTTTCCAGCCGGCATTCATTCTGTTGCGGGCTTGCTCCTGCAACGCCGCTGTTTCCGGCCAGCGCCCGCTGCGGGCGAATTCATCCAGAGTGTCTTTGATGAGACTGTGAACAATTGAGCCGGCCCACATGGCCAACGGCTTGATATTCTTGAGGATGTATAACTTGCGTGTCTCTGGGGTGGTATCGTCCTCCCAGCCGCCCCAAGCGCCGTAGTAGTTATAATAATACGCCCGCTGGCAGGTTTGGAAAAGCTGGGCGCGTGACACGGACCAGGTCAACTCATTCACTAACTTCTTCATTCTCATCCTTTTTGCATCCAGTTCCGGCGGCTGGCTTACGCACCAAAGTCGTCGGTGCTATCTGCTTCGCGTCGGCGCTGTCGAAAAAATTCCTGTATGGTCTGCAGGCATTCATCAGCCAGGATACCGCCGATAGTCTCGACCCGATGCAGCATCCCTGGGTGGTCGGTGATAGTCAGGGCGCCGCCGGCAGCGCCCATGCGCTGGTCATGGCATCCGAAGTACAATTTGCCGAGTCGGCAATTGACCATAGCTCCAGCGCACATAGCGCAAGGCTCCTTGGTCACATACATTTCGCAGTCATTCAGACGCCAATCGCCCACCGCGGCGGAAGCCATGGTCAAAGCGATCATTTCCGCATGGGCGGTGCCGTCTTTGAGCCTCTCCACCTGGTTATGAGCCTGGGCGATGACGCGACCTGCTCTGACAACGACTGCCCCGACCGGCACTTCACCATCCTGTGCGGCCTGCTCAGCTAGCCGGATAGCCTTGCGCATGAACGTCTCCGGAGTAGGCTTCGGCAAGACAAGGTCGTTTTCATTCATTCTGACAGCGCCTCCAGGAAGCGCCGGGCCCGGTCTGGCTGGTCATCCAGCACGACCGTCGCTGCCTGCCGCAAACGGCGCAAGCGCGGCTCATCAGCAGGCAGGCCGCCGGCGCGTTCAAGGCGATCAAAGGTCGCGGCGGCTTCCAGCAAATGACTGCGGAGGTCATGATAATACAGATCAAGGATTTCAGCGGCGTTCTTCACGGGTTTCATTATCAGCGCTCCTGTTTGACAGGAATAGTTGTTGCCGATGGTCGCGCGGTCGCATCACCGCTGGGCCAAGGCAAGGAGTGCATTCTCGGCATTCTGCAAAGCCGCGTACATCTCGGCCGGCGTCTCAGCGGCTCGCAGGTCTTCGGGCAGCGAAGTTCTGCTGCACAATAGGCTGACTCGACTCAGCGTCTGCAAATGTTGGAATGATTCCAGGCCGCAAATCAAAAAGAACAGGTCTGTGCCCTGCCCGTCGTCGGCCTGCCCAAAAAACACTGGCCTGGGTGTTTTGGCAATGCAGACAAAGGAATCTTCAAACAGGAAGTCATCCCTCACCAGCGGGTGGGGCATCGCGATGCCGCCATTCATGGCAGTGGAGTACTCTTCCTCGCGCTGGCGCAGTCCTTCATATAAGTCCTTGGGGTCGTAGAGCAAGCCGGTAGTCTCAGCCAACTCGGTCAACGCCTTCAGGATGGCTGAACGCGACCGCCCCGGCAAAGACGGATGCATAGACTCCTGCCGGCACAGACTGGTGATGGGCGTGCCTTCCAAGAGGTCTTCAATCACCGACGCTGGCAGCGAATCACGCTTTTCAGGTTTATCATTATGCAAAAGCCGATGCGAATACCAGTTTTGCACGGCATCTGCATCAAAGAGGTAACGATTACCTTGCAGAACACACGGGATTTCCGCCGCCACCGCCAAGGAGCGCAAAGTCTTGCAGTCCATCTGCAGCAACTCTGCTGTCTTCTCCAAACTGAGCAATTGATAAGCCATAATAGAAAAAATCCAAAACAATAAACGCGACGGCGGCTCAATAAGACCACGCAACCCAGGTGCAAGTGGGTACTATAATACCGACACCGAATGAGGTAAAATGAAAATAACGGCTAAGATGTGAATTTTTGGTTAAGGGGGCAACAGTTGAGCACTTGCCGTATGGGCATAAGCCTGCCGTATGTAGCACAGACGCCCCTCGCCCCTCGCCCCTCGCCCCTCGCCCCTAAACAAAGCCCCTCGCCTCCGTCCTGTGCCGGCACTTTAGTGCCGGAACTCGTCCCTATCGTCACCCTCGCCGTCGCTGATTCAACGCCTGCTCAAAGAGCTTTCCTCTGCTTTCGATTGATTTTTTGGCATTGAACCGACTTTCGATATGTTGGCGTGCGCTTTTGCGGCGTCGTTCCCGTTCATCTGGCTGGGATGCCATTTCCAGGATTGCGTCAGCCAGGCTTTCCGGCGTCAGGTCAGTCACTGGCCAGCCTGTTTCTTCGGACAGCGCTTCCGGCAGGCTGCCCGCCTGGCTGCCGACCACCGGCAATCCCGTTGCCATCGCTTCGGTCACCACATTAGGAATGCCGTCACGGTCACCGTCTGCATCGACGATGCTGGGGACGCAGAGACATGATGACTGGCGCAGATGCTCTTTGACCGCCTCTTGGTCGAGGACTCCTTTCCAGCGGATAAATTTAGACAGCCCGTCTTGTTCTGCCTGGCGGCGCAACGTCGTTCCCAGCGGCCCATCGCCGATGATAGTCAGCTGCACCGCCTGCAAGTCTTTATTTACGATCAGACCCAAAGCCTTCAGCAAAATATGCACGCCTTTCTTTGGCACCAGACGGCCGACGAACAACAGTTTCAAGCAAGGCTCGCATTCTATGCGTTCCACGTACGGCCATTGCTTCAGCTCCAGGCCGTGATAAATCACGTGCAGCCGGTCGGCAGCCCAGGGGCAGCGTTCTCGGAAGGCCTCGGCCGCCGCTTCATTGCACACGGTGATAAAGCTGGCGTCGCCAAACAGCCGTCGCAGTGGGAACTTACAGGCATGGATGTCAAAGGCATGAATGCCGACGCTGAAGGTGCAGCCCAGCTGCCGCGCCGCCTCCACCCCGAGCAATGCTGCCAAATCAGCAAATTCCGCATGAATATGGCCGATGCGCTTTTCGCGACATTCAGCCAAAAGGCGCTGCAACTGCTCCCGGTGACTATGCAGCGACCACTGCGCACGCAGCCATTTGGGCAGCAAACGGGTCAAGGTCGATCGAATCCCGAACTTAGCGCCGCGCCGCGCCGCGATGCTGCGGGGCGCTGGTGTTTCGGACAGCACCTGCACTGCTGGCCAGTCGGGTTTCACCTCTGTATCGCCGGAATACAACGCCACCGCGTGAATCGGCAAATTGCGGCGTTGCAGCAGTCGCAGGTCCAGGCGCAGAAACGTCTCGCTCCAGAGTGGATATGCTGTCAGCAAATACAAAATTCCGTCGCCATCACAGGTCGGCGCACGGCCTTGACGCCAGACCTGGCGACTGAGGCTGGTGACCGGCCAGAGCAAAATCACAAAAACCGCCAACGCCACTAATGCGATAGCCAATGCTACGTACTGCGGCAACTTCTCTAGGCCGCAACATTCGTAACGGGCGACCAAGTGCATCGGTTGTTCGGCCAGCGCGGCTGGCAGCGACGTCAGGTGAATCGTCAAAGTGTAATCACCCAGCGGTAGAGTTGGGTCGAGCGAACCGACTGGCAGCCATTTCGCGCCCTCGGCTTCGATGATTTCGGCTCGATACTGCACTGCCAGATCACCTTCCCGCACGATGTCTTCGCCTTGGCGCAGCGTCAGGGCGCCAAACACGTTGCCAAGTACCTGGCTGGCGTTTTCATGCGTGTCCATAGCCAGGCCCTCTGGCGCTTGCAGGTACAAGGTCACGCCATGCGCCAGTTGCGAGCTCTGATGATAAGGCGCGGATACCTCCCCGGCTGCGCCGGAGTCAACCACCAGCTGGCAAGGCGTAGCCGTCAGCGTGGTCTCATACAGCTGGCGACACTGCCGATACAACCGGTAATGGACGATGCCGACCACCAAGGACGCCGCCGCCAGCAGCGCCGTCGCCGTCAAACCGAGAATTGATCGCATGGCAACTCTCCTTCCTGCTGATTGGACTTTCCGCCCACAAGGGCGTCATAGTTAAAATCGCGGCAACCGGCGCGGCTATCAGCCGCCTCAATATCGATAGTGCTCAGGCTTGTAGGGGCCGGTCACTGGAACGCCGATGTAGTCTGCTTGCTTGGCGGTCAATTTCGTCAACCGCACCCCCAGCTTGTCCAAATGCAGCCGGGCGACTTCTTCATCCAAGGCTTTATCCAAGCGGTAGACGCCGACCGGCAGTTCCTCAGCCGCGAGTTTAAGCTGGGCCAGCACCTGGTTGGTGAACGAGCAGCTCATCACAAAGCTCGGATGGCCGGTTGCGCAGCCGAGGTTGACCAGCCGGCCATCGGCCAGCAGAATGATGCGATGCCCGTCGGGATAGACGTACTCGTCAACCTGTGGTTTGATAGCGACACGCCGGATGCCTGGCGTCGCCTTCAGGGCCGACACCTGGATTTCATTGTCAAAATGACCGATGTTGCAGACGATGGCGCGGTCTTTCATGGCGGCCATGTGCTCAGCCGTGATGACGTCGCAGTTGCCGGTGCTGGTGACAAAGATGTCCCCCTCGCTGACCACGTCTTCGAGTCGCACCACTTCCAGCCCGGCCATGGCTGCTTGCAGGGCGCAAATTGGATCAATTTCCGTCACCAGCACCCGGGCGCCCATGCCGCGCATCGCTTCAACGCAGCCTTTGCCGACATCGCCATAGCCGCAGACAACGCAGATTTTGCCTGCGATCATGACGTCTGTCGCCCGCTTAATGCCGTCCACCAGCGATTCCCGGCAACCATACAGATTGTCGAATTTCGATTTTGTCACCGAGTCGTTGACATTGATGGCCGGGGCCAGCAGTCGGCCAGCCGCGTGGCGTTGATAGAGGCGATGGACGCCGGTCGTAGTCTCTTCGCTGATGCCGCGCCAGTCTGCCACAGCCGCATGCCATTTGCGCGGCTCTTCGGCCAGGATGCGCTGCAGGCAGGCTGCCAGCTCCTTTTCGTCCACCGAGGCGTCTACGGACGTCTTCAGGCAGCTTGGGTCGTTTTCCGCCTCGTATCCCCAATGCATCATCAAAGTAGCATCTCCGCCGTCATCAACGATCAGTTCCGGCCCTTTGCCTCCAGGGAAGCTCAAGGCGAGTCGTGTGCATTCCCAGTATTCCTCCAGCGTCTCGCCTTTCCAGGCGAACACCGGCACTCCGGCGGCAGCCACCGCTGCTGCTGCTGAATCTCGGGTGGAGTAAATGTTGCACGAGCACCAGCGCACCTCCGCGCCCAGCGCCTTGAACGTCTCAATCAGCACTGCCGTTTCGGTCGTCATGTGCAGGCTTCCCATCAGGCGTCGGCCTTTCAGGGGTTGCAACGGGCCGTATTTCTCCCGCACCGCCATCAGCCCTGGCATCTCTTTTTCAGCCAGGTCAATTTCCTTGCGGCCGAGCTCGGCCAAGGATGGGTCTGCAATCCAATAAGTGTCTGTTTTGACTATCGCCATGTTTTTTTCCTTTTATTGCCTACTTGGGCCATTGCCGACATTGTTCGCGCAGGCGCGCCCAGGTCGCGTCTGGCATGACCGCGCCGGTCACCTGCACCACCTCGGAAGCCACCAGTGCGCCCAATTCCGCTGCCGAGCGCAAGGGCCAGCCATGCAGCCAGCCATACAGAAATCCGGCTGCCCAGAGGTCGCCGGCGCCGGTAGTATCAACCGCCTGAACCACCTTGGCCTCAACGTGCATCGCTTCATCGCCGCGCTCTTGCAGCCACGCTCCCTGCCGCCCGATTTTCACCACCGCCAGTGGGCACAGCTCAGAAAGAGCCGCCAATCCCGCCTGTGGATCGCTCGCTCCCGCAAACATCTCAGCCTCAAGCTCATTGGCGAACACCGCATCGACGTAATCGCACAGGAGTTCTGGCAGAATGTCGCGTGCGCCTCGCACGATTTCCGGCGACGCCAAATCCAAGCATACTTTCAGGTTGGCTGCCTTGGCCAGTTCGAGCGCCTTTCGCATCAACTCCCGGTTGAACAGCGTGTAGCCCTCAATATACAACCAATCCTGGCCGGCGAAGTCAGCCGGGGCCAGCTCTTCCGGAACCAGGGTGTTGGCTGCGCCCATGCAAGTTCGCATCGTCCGTTCCGAATCCGGCGTAACCATGCACAAGCATCGGCCAGTAGCGTGCTGAGAGTCGCGTTTGAACAACGCTGTTGACACGCCGCTCTGCGCCAAACTCTGACGATAAAATTCGCCGGCGTGGTCATTGCCGATTTTAGCCAACATAGATGCCTGGCCGCCCAGCTGCGCATAGCCAACGATGGTGTTGGCGGCAGCGCCGCCCGGAACCTGCACCGGAGCCTGGGGCAGGCCTGCCAGGATAGCGCTCATCTCGCTGTCCTGCACCAGTTCAGTCCCGCCTTTCAGGCCGGGAATCGACTGCCGCAAAAAATCATCTTCGACATGAACCAGCAAATCAACCAAGGCGGAGCCAAACCCCAGCAAAGAACAGCTGCCACCGTTCACCATGTCACAACCTATTATTTAACCACTGAACGCTGCGAAGTTTTTTGATAGAAAAGTAAGATTGCCATAAGTCGCGGAGCACCAGAGCCCCAACGGAGCGAGACATAATTCTGGCAAGCTAAAGCTTGAATTACGCACGGCAAACTAAAGTTTGAACTACATGCTCCTGCATGCGAGGGACATACGGCAAGCTGAAGCTTGAATTACGTACGGCAAACTAAAGTTTGAACTACATACTGCAAGCTGAAGCTTGAATTACGTACAGCAAACTAAAGTTTGAACGACATGCTCCTGCATGCGAGGGACATACGGCAAGCTGAAGTTTGAACTACATGCTCCTGTGCTACATACGACACGGTTGCTGCCGCCTTAGGCGTTCTTGGCCTTCTGATATTCGCTGATGGCGGCCGGCAGTGCTGCGGCCTTGTCCGTCTTCTCCCAGGGGAAGCAGGAACGGCCAAAATGACCGTAGACGGCTGTCTGCCGATACGTCCACCCGGACGGCTTTTTCAGGCCCAGCGTCTTGATGATCTCTGCCGGCCGGAAATCAAACATACCCCCATTCAGCAGAAAGTCAGCGATAACGTCATCAGCGACCTTGCCGGTGCCAAAGGTATCGACGAACAGGCTCAACGGCTTGGCCACGCCAATGGCGTAGGAGAGTTGCAGTTCGCAGCGTTCCGCCAGGCCGGCAGCAACGACGTTCTTGGCCACGTAGCGAGCCATGTAGGCAGCCGAGCGGTCGACCTTGGACGGGTCCTTGCCAGAGAAGGAGCCGCCGCCATGACGACCTACTCCGCCATAGCTGTCAACGATGATCTTCCGACCGGTCAGGCCAGTGTCACCAGCCGGGCCGCCGATGACAAAGCGCCCGGTTGGGTTGATGTAATACTTGATTTTGTCATGCAAAAACTTCGCTGGGATGACTTCCGCGACGACCTGATGCACGAGTTTCTCCAACTGGCTCAGCTGCATGTCAGGGGTGTGCTGATGCGACACCACGATATTCGCAATTGCCACCGGCACGTCGTCCTCGTAAACAAAGGACACTTGGCTCTTGGCATCCGGTCGCAAGAAGCTGTAAGTGACCGGGTCTGCATGGCGTTTCTCTGCCAGCTTCTCCACGATTTTATGGGAATAGTAAATCGGCGCTGGCATCAGCTCGTTGGTTTCGTTGCAAGCGTATCCATACATCATGCCCTGGTCGCCGGCGCCTTGTTCGCGGGACTGGCTGGTCTCCGCAGTCACCCCGAGTGAAATATCCGGCGACTGCTTGTGCAGGCACAGAAATATCTTCGCGTCGTCCGCCGTGAAGCCGGTCGAGGGGTCGTTGTAGCCGATATCGCGAACCACTTGGCGGGCGATTTTCTCCCATTCGACCGTCGCCGTCGTGGTGACTTCCCCGGAAATCACAATCAGGTTAGTAGTGGTCAGAACCTCGCAAGCCACCCGGCTTTCTGGGTCTTGCGCCAGGCAGGCGTCAAGAATGGCATCGGAAATCTGGTCGCATACTTTGTCCGGATGGCCTTCGGATACGGATTCGGACGTTAAGACGTGACGCGTCTTGGCCAGCTTCATGCTTTCTACTCCTCATGGATGGTCTTCAGTTTGATTTTGGATTCGCCTTCCAGGCGCTTTCTTAATTAGGCGTTTGCGACCCATAATATTATTGAGACGTTTACGACTTGGAAAAAGTTCCTTAATGTAAGGCAAGATAGAGAATTCCGCAAACAATGACAATGTCTTTCACGATGGCGACGACAGGTAATCGATGACCGATTACAAAAAATAAAACTCGCTTTTCCGTCCTTGGCAGTTGAGTTCCCGGCTTATATAATTATATTTGAACAGGTGAATTAGCATGACTTTCCTCAGAAAGGAATACAATATAGTATGAAAACTGTCAACATTGGCCTTGTCGGCTTTGGAACAGTCGGCGCCGGCGTAGCCGAGACCATTTTAAAAAATGGCGACCTAATCGCCAAACGCGCTGGGTTCACGCCCGTCCTGAAAAAAATCGCGGACTTAGACATCACGACCGACCGCGGCGTCAAGCTGCCGGCCGGCATTCTCACCACTGACGCTACGACTATTACTGACGACCCTGAGATTCAAATCGTCGTTGAGTTGGTCGGCGGAACCACCTTTGCGAAGGACATCATCCTCCGTGCCCTGGGCAACGGCAAATCCGTCGTCACCGCCAACAAGGCCTTGCTGGCGACCTTTGGCGAAGAACTTTTCGCCTGCGCTGCTGCTCAGGGCGTTGACATTGGCTTTGAGGCCAGCGTCGGCGGCGGCATCCCCTGCATCAAGGCCCTCCGTGAAGGCCTGGCCGCCAATCACATCAAAGAAATCCTCGGCATCCTCAACGGCACCTGCAACTACATTCTCACTCGCATGGAGACCGAGCGCGCTGACTTTGACGACGTGCTCGCCGCCGCCCAGGCCGCCGGCTACGCCGAGGCTAATCCAGCCCTTGACGTTGACGGCCATGACACCGCCCACAAAGCCGCCATCCTGGCCAGCCTCGCCTTTGGCAAATGGTTCAAGGCCGAGGATGTCTGCGTCCATGGCATCCGCTCCGTCACCATCAATGACATTGAACACGCCGCTCGCCTCGGCTATCGCATCAAACTATTGGCGATCATAAAAGAAATCGACGGCCGCATCCAACTTGGCGTGCACCCAGCCCTTGTTCCCAACAAATCGCTGCTGGGAAACGTCAACGGCGTCTTCAACGCAGTCTGGATCAATGGCGACGTCGTCGGCAACACCATGTATTACGGCCGTGGCGCGGGGCGGGCTGCCACCGCCAGCGCCGTTGTCGCCGACTTGATCGACATCGGCCTCAATTTAATCAACAACTGCCCGCGCCGCGTGCCTGCATTCCCGGTTTTCACCAGTTATCACGGCATGATGAGAAGCGAGGAGATTGTCTCCCGCTTCTATGTCCGCTTGCAGATTGCCGACCGCCCAGGCGTGCTGGCCAAAGTCAGCGGCGTCCTCGGCAAACACGGCATCAGCCTGGCCAGCGTCGCCCAGAAGGAAGTTGACCAGCCCTCGGTGCCCATGATCATGCTCACCCATAAAGCTCACGAGTCCGACATCCAAGCCGCCCTGGCGGAAATCGACCGCTTGGACGAAGTCTTTGAAAAGCCGGTGCTTTTCCGCATCGAAGACGTCGAATAAGCCATTCCCGCCGCCCTTCCTGACCGGCGTCTGCGGCTCATTCCTGCCCGTCGATCGGCTGAATCGCCGGCAGCCGAACCGCCTCCCTCCCAGGACGGCTTGAGCCAGATTGCGGCCGCTGAACCGCCCTGCTCTTCCGCATTCATCGTTTTTTGAACCTGCCGACTTATCCGGCAGGGAGGACAGTCATGACGACCGCCCAAAGCTTGCCAGAATCAGCCTCGCCATCGTCGACTTCGACTGCGGCGACGCCGTTCCGTTTTCGACGCCTTATCTTCCCGCTGTTCAGCCTTGTCTTGCTGCTGGCCTTGTGGCCGGTTCATTCCTACCACCCGGCCGACATTGACTACCTTCTGGGCGGCATTGTCTCCAACGCCTATCCGCGCAACCAGCTAGGCGTAGTAGGCGCATGGCTGGCTTGGTTCATGCTGTTCACGTTTGGGCTGGCGTCGTATCCCATTGTGCTTCTTGCCATTATATGCAGCTGCCGCCGACTGTTCTGGCCCCGAGGCGTCCGGCCCATATCTTGGGAATACCTCTGCGCCTTCCTTCTGTTTGCGTTCGGCACATCAATGCTTCTCGGCATCTGGCAAAACGCCTTTTCGACCATTACTGAAGCCCTTAACATCGCCACCATCCCTGGCGGCGTCATCGGCCAACGCTTCTGCGCTCCCGGTCAAGGCTGGCTGCGCCTGCTCTTGAACCCGACCGGTTCTGCCATCGCTGCCACCGCCATGATCGTGGTCGCGCTCGCCGTCATCTGGTTCTTCGACTGGCAGCTCCTTTGCGTTCCATTCCTGTTGAAAACAATACGCTCGTTTAAAAACCGGCCGAAAGCCCCCCCGGCTTCTGACGCGGAACCAACGCCGACCCACTCTGACCCAGTCACTGTTCCGATCAGCCGCCAGGAACCGCCCCGGCCGGCTCCTGCTCCAACCTGGTCAACACCACCTCGTCCCGCACCCGCGCCAACGCCAGCGCCGGCAGTTGCGGCCAGGACAGCGCCCGGCGCCGCCAACGCTCAAGCGCCAGCACTCACCTATAAGCTCCCGACCCTGGACCTGCTTGACCCGGACAATGATTCCAAGCACTCTGGCGCCAATGCCCGGGAAATCGAACGCAACAAGGCCATTTTGCAGAGCACGCTGGATAATTTCAAAA
>JAAZKI010000356.1 GCA_012799905.1 Lentisphaerota bacterium
GAGGGGCTGAATGCTGAATGCTGAATGCTGAATGCTGAATGTTGAATGCTGAATGCTGAATGCTGAATGCTGAGGCGCATTTCATAATTCATAATTCATAATTCATAATTCGTTAGGGCGAGGGGCTGAATGTTGAATGCTGAGGCGCATTTCATAATTCATAATTCATAATTCATAATTCATAATTCGTTAGGGCGAGGGGCGAGAATGCTGAACGCTGAATGTTGAATGCTGAATGCTGAGGCGCATTTCATAATTCATAATTCATAATTCATAATTCATAATTCGTTGGCAGCGGTACACAAGACTGACCCATTACACGAAAACAACCATGAACATCGACATTGTCAAGCCGACGGAGCCGCCGGCGCGCCGACCGACTTGGGATGAGTATTTTCTGAAACTGGCCATGCTGGCTTCTGAACGGGCGACCTGCCCTCGCATGCATTGCGGCTGCGTCCTGGTGCGAGACCGCTACGTGCTCTCGACCGGCTACAACGGCTCCCTGCCCGGCACACCGCATTGCACTACGCACGGCTGCCTGGTCGTGAACAACCATTGCGTCCGCACGAATCACGCCGAAATCAACGCCATCTGCCAGGCGACCCGGCATGGCATCACCCTGACCGGCGGAACCGCCTATGTCACCAACATGCCCTGCACCAACTGCGCTAAAGCGCTGATCGCAGCTGGCATTATCCGCGTGGTGATTTTTTCCGACTATCACGATACGTTGGCCGAAAGGTTTTTCCAAGAGGCCGGCGTCGAGCTGGAACGCCATCCCATGCCGGATTTGACCATTCATTACGATCTGGCCAAGTACAGTTCGGCCGTCGCTTCCGAACGTCGGCAGGACACCTGCTCGTCGGAACCTTCGCCGCCAGCTGACCGTTGACAGCGCATCGGCAGTCCCTGCCGCCTCATCGCCCTGGAGTCAGTTGGCGTCATCTTTGTCGGCCTTGCTGGCCGCTTGGCTAAGGAGCTTTTTCCGTTTAGCCAGCTCAAAGTCGCCATGCTTCTTCCAGCGGCGGTCGCATTGCGCCTGCACTCGGGCGATTTCCGCTTGGCGGCGGGACAACGACCAATCCGGTCGCGCTTCGGCATAGGCCTGGAGAAAATCGGCTGGCAACGGAGACTGGCCGGAACCGTCCAGCAGCATCAGATTATAGCAGAACTGGGCGAGATTGCGGCGCTGGCGCTGAAACGGCGGTCGAAACGGCCAGTGGTGCGTGCGGTCGTTGTCCAAAAAGTACAAATGCCCAGCCTGGGTGTCGACGCAGGCGTTGCGCGGCAAAAAGTCACCATGCACAAAATGGTCGAGATGAAAGCGGGCGAGTCTTTCTGCCGTGAAAGCCAGCAATTCTCGCTGTTCGCCCTTCCCGGCCGCGCTGACCAGGCATTCCTCCAGCGTTGGCTGGGTCACTTCTCGGCTGACATACAATTCGCGCGGGTATCCCCAACGTCCACGGCAGCGGGCGCCCAGCACGGGGATTGGACAGTGGTGCCCGCGGGCGGCCATAGCCGCTGTCACCTTCAGGATATGCGCGCCGCGGGAAGGCAGCAGAGTCCATTTTAGCCAACTGACCACTTCTCGGTTACGCACAGCGCCATCATTGCGGCCACGCATCAACTTGACGTACACGGCGCCTAAAGCCGTTTCCCGACGGCTGACGGTGCGGCAAATAGTTTCCAAGACAATTGTCTGTTGCGGCTCCAGCAGCCAGGCATCCAAATCAGCCAATTCGGAAAGTTGCTGCCAGCCGTCCAGAATCCAACCTTTCCAGCCGTTCCGGCAATACGGCGAAAAAGTCATTTCCTCAGTCACACCCATGCGTTCTTATTCCTTCTGCGGGTTGCGGCGACAGCCTTCTGGACACCTGCCGCTGCAACCCGCAAACATTGCTCCAGGCGATTATGCACGGCCTGGTCAAGTTCGCCGAAAATCTTCCAGTGGCACCCAATACTCGTTACTTAAGATTTTTTAACCACGAAATACACGAAAAGACACGAAAATTTTTTTATAGGGTTGTTGCTTTAACGGATAGGATTGCAAGCGGAAGTTCGGTCTGGTTTGTTGTTTCCTCCAATTGCCTGGCGTCTTGGCGGTTGATTCCTCGTTATTGAACCGCCAAGACGCCAAGGTCGGCTTTATGGAGTTGAGTCGTCTGTTGTGGTTACAAGGCGTTAAGTTAAGAGTATTGCAGTGGCTCCGCTGGCTGCTTCCGCCGCCAGCTTGGCCGCAAAAATTCGCTGCCCTGTAGCACGTCTTGTCCGACAGCGTTCACAATGAGTCGATCAGAACTTTGCTGATGTAGCCCAGCACGTCCCTGCGGGCATCCGGCGACAGCAGCCGGAAGTCAGTTAGCAGCTTTTTCTCCCACTGATCCTTGGCGCTGAATTCCAAATCGGCGATTTCATAGAAAAAGCCGGTCTTGTCTTCCACGTAGCAGCTGATCAGCTGCCGACGCAAGTCAATAGGAACATGACGAATAGTCAGATATTCCAGAATCTTGTTCATCTGCACGCGGTTCGGCATGCTGATGCCACAGAGGAATTTGGACACATACTGCGAAGTCACGCCCAAAACCCCAGCCAATTCGGCATTACGAATCCCATGCCGAGTGAGAACGCGCTTGAGCAAAGCAGGAAATTTCCTGGTTTCGACGCTCTCCTTCCTGTCTTTCATAATTTTTCCTCCCATTTAAGGCTTAGGTGCAGCAGCGGGTGCTCGAAGCCGTGTGCGCCTGCTCTCCCGATAAATGGTCGACATGGCAGCGATAATGGCAAAAAATACCATCTGTTCATAAAAGGATGGCGACTGCTTCAGCACCCACTCCAGCACAGACTGGCAATAATTGTTCAGCAGCCCGCCGGCAATGGCGACCGGCAGATAGGCGAGCCCGCTGCGCCGGTAGTAAAATATATTGAGCATATTGAGCATGAAAAAATAAAGAAAAAACAGCAGCAAGACGCCCATGCCCCACCAGCCGCACTCCGCCGCCACCAACAGGTAAATCGTCTCCACCAGACCGTCCTTAAAGTCACCTTCGTAAACTTTCCCGAACTGATGTTCGGCATATTCGTAAGGAGGATTGATTTTTATGCCCCAATTGTTGATGCCGACGCCAAGAATTTTGTCATTGGCCATGTTGCGCGCAGCAATGGCTAGATTGACCCGGGTGACGCGAGATGCCGGCGACGCATACAGAAAACGGTCGACGATAGTCCCGCCCATTTTAGCCACCCCGATAATTCCGACCAGGCAAAGCGTCAACACAATCTTAATTTTCCGCTTATTCCAGCGCCGGAACAACACTCTGATTATAACCGGCAGGCAGCCAAGCGGGAAAAAAAAGATTGCTCCTCGCGACAGAGTCGAGAAGACACAGCCGGTGGCAGCCACGAAAGCCGCCGGATACAGGATGCGGTCCCACCCGGTCTGGCGCTTGTCCAGCCAATGCGCCAGAAACACCGGCGCCGACATTCCGTAAAACATCGCCATGCTATTCTGGTGCGCAAACGGCCCCGGCGTTTGAAAAATTCCAATGATATATTTCTGCCTGAGCACAACTATCAGGGAATAAATAGCCGTCAAAGCCAACCCGCGCTGAATCGCTTCCACATCCCGCGTGTGCAGGACATAATTGTAAACCGTCAGAAAACAGACCCACATCCACATCATTTTCCAAAGTTCATAGACCCCATACAAGATGCTGTCAGCATTGACCAGCGAAATCACTCCGGCCAGAAAATATAGCCCATACGCCCACCACCCGGGCGGCAGCCAGTTGATGCGGCCGCGACGGAGCAGAAAAATCGCCCCCAGCAAAGCGAGTGCGAAAAGGTCGCTGATACTGGTCTCCATCCCCCGCGACGTGCCGCTATAGCCCGGGTCCGGGAAAAAATTAAAATTCACCCATATGCAGAAGGCGATGGAGAAGGCATGCACTGTCGCGACCCCGCGCAGCCGCCTGGGGTGGCGGGTCGTCCATACCGTCAGCAAAGGCACACCCACCAGCAGGGCGCCGAAAAAAATGATGTACTTGAGAGCTAGCAAAAGGTTTTCCCTCCTTGCTGCCGTTGAAGTAGCGTCAATCTCGGTTTGACCAATACGTGATTGGCGCAAGCACCATGTTGAGAAGCTGTCCAGTCGGGAACAGCTTGCGGATAAAGACGTTATACTCTGCAAACGCGTCTTTGGGGACATAGACGATGTCATTGGGCAGCAAAGCCGGATTGGGAATCTTGCCCCGCAAGACATCATCAACGTTAACCCGGTACAGGATCGGGTCATTCATCCCACCGCGAATGACAATGATGTTCTTCCAGTATTCCTCCCTCAGGCCGCGGGCATTGACAATCGCCTCCAGCAGCCCCATGTTTTCATACCAGACGATGAAGCTCGGATGTTGCACCTCGCCCATGACGCCGACCAGGCGGTTGGCGCGGCTGGCGATGAACACGTAGTCTCCGGGATGAATGATGATGTTGTGCAGGGGGTCGCCCTCCAAGACACGATCGAAGTTCACCGGCAGCCGCTCACCATTGCGGACAATGAACGACGACGAAAAGTCAGCCAGTTCAAAGCCCTGGCCATTGAATATCGAGGTCGGAGTGCCATTGCCTAAGGAGAGGAAGTCAGCCAGGTGGATACTGTTGTTGACCGGGTACATGCCCGGCTCATTGACCTTGCCGGCGATGGTCGCCGTCTGGCTGCTGATTGCGCGTGGAATCACCGCCACTTTAGGATCGCGGATATACTCGCTGTAACGCCTCTCCAGCTCTTCGACCATCTCTGGAAGCGTCTTGCCCAGCAGGTTGCAGGTGCCGACCAGCATCAGGGCAATCTGACCGTCCGGAGTGACAACCACTTCCTCGGCATCCAGCTCGGGATTCTCAAACACTCTGATGGTAAAAACGTCACCGGAGTGAATCCTATATATTGGATAAGGCTGATCATGAATGCTTTGCAGCCAAGCCAGCTCCCGCGCCCGGTCTTCTTCCGATTTGACCGAAATATCAGCGACGCTGGCTACCGGGGGCAGCGGCGGATATTCGTCGGCGCGCTTGCAGCCACTGATGTTGATCAGCGCCATAAGCGCCGATGCCAGGACAACCGCTGCTTGACGCCGACGCTGGCAACATACTGAAAAAGATGACATGGTTTTCTTTCCTATCACTATAAGGGCCATTGGGTTAAACAAGCCCGGCCTCCCACCAGGCCGGCAAATGACAGCCGAAGCCGGCCATCAAGCTTGCAAAATGTTCCAATACTTTTTTTGGACATGAGTGAGAACACAGCCGATGCGGTGTTCTGACAACCGTGCGTCGTCTTCGATCGCTGCCAGAGCGCTTTTCTTGTCCCGGCCGAACGTCGCCAGTAAAACCGTATAATCCGCCATCTGACAAAGCTGGTCAAAAATCGGGTCATTGAGTTTGCCCTTACCGTCCCGCTCAACGATGAACAGGGAAAAATGCGGTTCCAGGGTCTTGATATCAGCGCTGAGCAAATCAAGCTCCGCCTGGCTCAAAACCAAGGTGTTGCTGCAATGAAACACGCCGTAATTGCCGCACTTTTCGATGGCGATCAGCTCATCGTCCAACTTACTGCGCTGGCGTGTTGGCACCTTTGTGCGCTCTTTTGCCGAGGAGAACGAGAGCCAGAAAGCCTGGATGCCATTGATGCCGAAGTTCTGGTTCCAGTTGGCTCTGACTTCTGGCGTCATGGAGTTCGGTGACAGCTCAGCTAAAAAAACCCGCTGTCCCTGGCCAAGATGACCGCGCATAAGCATAAAAACACGTTGCAGGGACGCTTCCATCTCCCTGGCGCCGACTACGCCCCTAGCAGGAAGCATACCCAAAAAACTCACATTGCCGCCCAAATTGAAATTCTTTGGGCTGTTGAGACGGCCAAAGGCGAAATCCCAGCCAAAGAACAGCGCCAACAGCATCACCGCGACCAGGCAGCCGGCGCCGACCGATGTCATCACCAATTTGGAAGGGTTGCTGGTCGGACACAGCGCCGGCGCAGCGTATTCCAGCACTGACAAGTCCGGAACCGCCGAATTCAGCAGCAACTCCATATCGTTAATGGTTGAATCAAGCTGACTTATCGTCCTCGCCACGGTTTCGATGTTGCGCTGATTTTCCAGGTAGGCGCCGAGTATCTTCAGGTGTTCTGGAACCAATTTCTGCAGCTCTGCCACTCGCTTGGTTCTGACCTCGTTAATTTTGATCTGGCCAGCCATCTGTACTTCGGCCTTGTTCCTGCTTTCCTCCAAGACTATGCGCACATAGTTAACAACGTAGACCACTTCATCGGGCCTGATCTCATCACTGGCGGTCTCGGCCATTTTCTTCCTGACACTGGCCAATTCGTTGGCCAGGGAAATCACCCGGGGATGAGCCTCCGTATATTTCAGCCGCATGGCGTCGAGCGTCGCTTGCATGCTATCAACAGCGGACGTGTCCGTGGTGCGAATCCGCCGTGAATGCTGTATTTCCTCCGGAATAGTAGTCATCAAGCGCTCTGCTTCGGCAATCGCAGCTTGCAACTGAATCACTTCGGCGCGTCCAGCCTCAATCTGCCCCATAGTCTCCACAATCTCATTGCTCAGGCGGTTCAGCTCATCCTCCGGGTTGAGAAAACTATCAGGAGACGTCAACAGGACTTTAGCTGCCTCCAATTCCGCCAACCTGGCTTGCAGCCTGATCCGCCGCTGCTGACGCTCGTCTAACATGCCGCGCAGCGTACTGTTCTGCATCTCAATATACGCTGCCAGTACGACATCCGCGACTGAATTGGCGATCTCCGCCGCCAAGTGTGGGTTGTTGTAGTTAGCGCGGATGGCAATGACATTGGGCTTGTTCCTGTTCACTTCCACGGTCACTAAAGACGTCAGCTTAGCCGCCTCCGGCGGCGCCAGGTTCAACCGCTTCGCCACTTCCTGAAAATGTATGGCGCTGCTGGCGAATTCTGCTATCACCCTGGTGTCCATTTGCTTGTAGAAGCTCGGCACCCGGTCGGAGCGAATTTGATGGAACAGCCGGGCCTGGCTCTCCCAACACCGCATCGATTTCCTCTGAACGGTGCGCAGAACAAAAAACAGCGCAATGGCGACCGCCACTATGACCAAAAGAAAGAACCATAACCGGCGTTTGAGCCTCATCAGGAACACACGCCAGTCATAGCGGGCAAAGGGATTCATCCCAATCTCGCTCTCGACGTTTCGGGCTAAATTTAAGTTTTCCATAATCAATTAAACCGTTTCCAAAGAGTGAGAAAACGCGCGACTTCCCGGGGGTCGGCTGTCTCGCCGGCGAACAGGCGATCCAACCTGACCAACAGCCAATACTGCGGCGGCATGGCGCAACCGGCGCCACCCACCCCCGCCAAACCGTAAACAACATTAAGATGATGATTTTTCCACCACACACCCCCTCGCATCTCGGTGCTGGCCAACTGGCCTAGCAAATCCAAGCCTTTAGGCTGCTGCACGCGACAAGCCAGGCAGGCGGCCAAAACTTGCCGCCATTGCGTCCGAAGGCAGGCCGCTAACCCGGAGGCGTCGCCAGCGACGTCCCGAGAGGGATACATCTTGAACGCGACGGCCGCCTCATAGCGCTCGCACAGGCTGCGACTGGCTGAGGAATCGCCCAGCCGTTCTGCCACGGCTGGCAGACGGCGACGGCGAATGCCCAGATCAAAGTCATATTGACCAGCAGCGATGAGCAAAGCGTCACCACAGCCCAAAGCGCACTTATGCAAATTGCGCCAGACAAAATCGCGTTCCTTCGGCGTAGTTGCAGCCCCAGCCAGAAGCTGACTGGCCTGCAAGAGACCAGAGCCGCGGTTCATGTGCAGGCGCATCCCTTCTAAAATTGGCAGAGCCGACGGCGGCGCCTGCGGGATTTGTGCGATAACATCCTCCTTTGCATAAACATAGTAGTACCCCCGGCGGAGTTCCTGGTACATCAGAGTGATCGGCAGCTTAGGGAGCCGGGAGACTTCCCGCGCCGGTGCAATATCCATGTCAATGCCTAGCCTAGCTGACCAGGATTCAGCCAAGGCGCCGAGGCGGACGTCCAGCCTCCGCCGGCGCCGGCGGCTAGCATTGCGCGTAAACACAAAAAAGTCCATATCGTTATAGAGACTGACCGGCTGTCCGGGCGTCACCACCGCGCCGCCTTCGCCACGGCCGTAACCGCCCCCCAACACCAAGGCAGCCAGGCCGAACTCAGACGCCAAGCCGCTAACCTCGCGCCCCAGTTCCGTGACGACCTGCTGCACCAATGCGTCGGCCTCACGATTGCGGCTCAAGGTGAACGAATGCGTTTCAGAATCGCTGGTTGACACCTCAGTCATCGTAACACCCAAAAACAAAAAACACCTTACTCTTCACAGCCGTGGCTGACTTCAGCCGACTCCAGCGGCGGAACTTCTTCGCTCAGGCCCGGGTCAGCAGAGCTGGACCATTCCGCCGGCTGATAAAACGCCTGAACAGAGACGAACAGACGGTTGATGGCAGTTTTCCACAAACACCCCAGGGCCAGACAAAAATCACGATTGTGACGATAATAACGGTCGTCTAACTTCTGTTGCAGTACACCGACCGGCCCGGCGCTCATATCGGAAAAACAAAACACCCCGGGCCGGTGGGTAGGATCAGTGGTATTGAGGCTGTTTGTGATCGACTCGCCGACCAAAACAAGATCACCGCTGAAAACAAAAAACAAAAGCGGATACTTGTCCAGCATAAGTTTATAGAAGTATAGATTGGAGCGTTTCCAGGGATCGAGCTGATAGCAGGGATATTGGCGCAGGCGTCCGCGGGCGCTTTTAAAATCGCATGGAGCCGACTTGATCCGCACCAGGAGCCAAAACAGCAGACGCCACGGCGTCAGCCACAACAGCAGCAAGATGGCCAGCAGGGCGTCCACCATCCAGCGTAAGCCAGCGCCCCACCGGAAGGAGCGCACTCCCATGAACAGGCAGTCGTCACCTAGGTTCAAGACCGTATTGCTCTCCGGATCAATAATGCAGTCGCGGCAGACGATCTTGTTCCGAATTTCAAGGTCACTGCCCACGTAAGTGTTGTCTATGACAATGGCATTGCACAACGTGGTTCGGCGGTCAACCATGACGCGGTCGCCAAGGATCACGGCGCCCTCCAGCTTCACCTCGTCAATCAGACGGACGTGATTGCCGATGACGGCCGGGGGACTGACTGTGCAGGTGGGGGGAAAGACGACGTTCATGCCTGTATAAATGCCTGCCTCGACATGATATCCCGGCACCGGGAAAAAAGCGCTCTCCGCCTCCAGAACCGCCTGGCAGCACTTAACGTAGTCAACATAAGTCAAAAGCGGCAGCACGGGCAAAAGCGAGGCATGGCACCGCTCTGGCGTGAACCAATACAGGCCTGGGGCGAGGTCAACGTCCCCAGGCTGCTCCGCCCCGGGCGCCAAGTCCTCAATGCTAACTTTGCGGTAATCGCAGAATGGAAAGACTAACCCGTTGAAGCAGAGGACATCCTCCGTCCCGAGAAAGGCTGCCTGACGCTTTCGGATGGCTTGGAATGTCATCTGCTGACTTGCGCCCCGGTAGGCGATCTTGACTGACCAGCGGCTGCCATCGCCAATCCGGGCGGCCGCTTCCTCGGAATAATCGCTGTCCAGGATCAGAAGTTCATTGATATGAAGGCAGGTGCACAATTCAATGTAGTATTCCACCAGCGGCTTGTTTGCAATCGGCAGCAACGGCGCTGGTATTTCCTGAAAGCCTTCGCTCAGGCCAGTGCCGTTGATGCCGCTGAAACATATCATGGCCTTCATGGCAGAAACATCCTCTTTCTGAATGTGCGCGCCGCGACAGCGGCCGTCGACCTTTAATCCTGCCTAATAAGCTCCCCGACCCGTCAAAACGGCTGGGATGGTCTTCAATAAAATCTTGAAATCCTGCCAGAATCCCTGGCTCATGATATATTCCTTGTCAAGCTGCACCTGCGCCTTGAAAGGAATGTCGCTACGCCCGGAAACCTGCCAAATGCACGTAATTCCCGGCAAAACATGCAGACGCTTGCGGTCTTCAATCGTGTATAATTTGACCTCTTCGGGAAGCGGCGGCCGCGGCCCAACCAAACTCATGTCCCCAGCCAAGACATTGAAAAGCTGAGGCAGCTCATCAATGCTGTATTTGCGGATGAAACGGCCAATCCTCGTCACCCGGGGATCAGAATGCATCTTGAAAATCACCCCGTCACTCGACTGGTTGGAGGACTGCAAGCCTGCCTTCAGCCGGTCGGCATCATCAGTCATAGAACGAAATTTGTAAAAATTAAAATGACGGCCGTCCTTGCCAACGCGAACCTGGCGGTAAATAATCCGGCCGCCGTCTTCCAATACAATGAGAATGGCGACCGCGAGCATCAGGGGCGACAAGAGCACCAGGGCTGCCAGAGACAACACGATGTCAAAAAAACGCTTGCAAACCTGGGCGCCCCGGACAGTCAATTTCCAGGCCAGAATCTTTCTGCTCGGGTGACGCCGCGTCCTCCGTTTATAGATGGAGGCGACGATCTGCCGACGCTGCTTATCTTGAAGAAATTTGGACTTCTTCATCGCTGACAATGCCCTGCCCAACGGCCCTTAGACTCAAGATGCGGCTTCACTGATGAACTGCTCGCGAAGCTCGGCCAGCTGCTGCAGAAGATGCTGCGCCTCTGCACCGCCGTCTCTGAACAACTTCTCCAGGTCTCTGGCGACCTCATAAATCGCCTGCGCCCCGATATTAGCAGAAGCTCCCTTCAGAGCATGCGCTGCCGTCGCTGCACGCTGGTTGTCGCCAGCAGCGACTGCCGCTTCAATGTTCGCACAATTTTCGTTAAGCGATTCCCCGTACGAGGCGATCAGCATGGCGATCGTCTCAGCGTCGTCAATTTCAAGATTGGCTTCAATATATTTTTCGATCTCTGTTTTCATCTGCACTTTCAAATATCGGTTCCGCTTCAAGTCCCAGCCGCCGTCATGACGCCCAGGGCTTTTCCGCTTTGATGACAAATTCCGTCTGGTTGAGACCTTTAAAATGCTTGCGCATGATGCTGTCGGCAATCGTCCTGATGATCGCCAGGCCGCGGCCTGAGCTGGTCAGCGTTCGATTGCAGTGCTCCAGAACTTCCGAGGCGTCCTCTGGCATAGGAATATGCAGTTTATCCTCCGCTGTCCCGGACTGCCGATCCAGAACCGTTGCCAGAACCTGATCCGGCGGCTCAATCTTAACCACGACCAGGATGCCTGACTGCACTCTGGTATGGGTCTCTTCGTCATGCTCCACCACGTTGTTCAAAAACTCGCTCAGCAAAAGTTCGACCCGCGTCGCCAGCTCTTCATCGTCCGTACGCTCTTGCACGAACCTGCCGAATTGCTCAACGCATCGGCTGACCTCAGCCGTGCGCAGGCTGATCAGCCTAAGCATAATCAGCTGTTCGCCGTCAGCAGTCTCGGGCAACGGTATGCATTCGGGATTCTTGCGCACCTCGACAACGCAGACGTCGTCCTTGGGAAAACTGTAGCCGATCTGCTCCAGGGCGCTGCAAAGGAGGAACGGCGTCGGAATCACGTTTGTCTGTTCAGTAAAAGCGCCCAGGAGGTCCAGCATGACCTCCTCGTCCACCGTCTCCTCGGCTTCATTCTGCAAGTCAATCAAGCCGTCTGTATACAAAATAAAGACATCGTCATCATCAAAATTGCATTCGACATTGTCTTCAGCCAAATACATTTTCTGGGGGAACCACCCGATTGGGAAACCGCCGCGGCCTTGAGTATCGACTTCAAAGGCGCGTCCCTCACGGCGGGAACAGCGGATAAGGGCGGGATGGCCGGCGTTCTGGAAAACAAGATGATTGCGGCGAAAGTCGAAAATGGCCACGATGCAAGTCATGTGATTTTCGCCACGCAGGTTATTGTTGAAAAATCCGCTCA
This sequence comes from Lentisphaerota bacterium, assembly GCA_012799905.1. Lineage (GTDB taxonomy): Bacteria > Verrucomicrobiota > Lentisphaeria > Oligosphaerales > Oligosphaeraceae > JAAZKI01. The sequence goes on from JAAZKI010000356.1 coordinate 11,980, forward strand.
GACGATTGAGCACCATGTGCGGCTCCAAAACCTGAGACGATGACGAGTTGTGCTGCACCTTCAGGTATGACTGGATAGCGCTCATGTACAGCGCCGCCTGCACCCCATGACCGACAATGTCGCCAAGAAACACCAAATGGCGGCCGTCCTCCAGGCCGATAATGTCAAAGGCGTCGCCTGAGACCCGGAAGCACGGTTCATATAAATACGTCGACAGCAGGTCGCCGTTAAGCGTGCACCACAGGGGCAGCAGAACACGCTGAACCTCGCAGGCCAGGCCGAGCTCAAGGTCAAGATGACGATAGAACTTGGCTGCCTCCTGCTCCTCTCGATAGATGGTCACCGCATGCTCGATCTTGTCCTTTAACTGCTGTTTCTTGAAGGACTTATTCAAATAATAGGAATACCGGTCGTCAGCAATCCGGCTGATCAGGCGACTGTCAATATCGTCCATCAACGACGTCAAGAAAATGATTGGCAGCTTCGGATTCACGTCACGAATCAACTTGCGCAACTCAAAGCCGTCAATCGCACCAAGCATGATATCAAGAAGAACAACGTCAAACTGACGCTTCTTGATTTCCTCCAGGGCATCCAGCGCGTTGTCACACGTGACCAGCGTGCAATTCTCGTCCTTCAGACAAGACTGCAGCAAGACCAGAGAAAATTTCTCGTCATCAACCGCTAGTATTTGATAGGTGGGTACCACTGACGCCGTCTCCTGGGATTCGACGCTGCCGATATATCAACATTAAATTTCTATATAAAATAATCCACTTCAAGAGGAATTCAACCAAAAGGTTGCGAATTTACACAACAAAGTTGCACTTTTTTCTCCATAGGCCAATACATATTAATAATAAGGCAGCCAAAAAGTATAGTTAAGTTTCATCGGGGTTAGGAAACAACCACCGGGCTTCCCACATCCGCGCACTCCCCAATCTATCCCTTTTCAGTCCAGGGGCCGCACGGCCCTGAGGAAGGCAGGAGAATAAAAAGCTGTCACCGCCCGCGACATAGCAGGCCAATGCAGAGCCCGGCATTTTTTCGGATGGGCGCCACCAAAGGAAATACAGATGGCGTAAC
>JAAZKI010000396.1 GCA_012799905.1 Lentisphaerota bacterium
AGAGCAAGCAAGAGAGCAAGGCTGTGTTTTGGTTTTAACATGAGAGAGCTTTCTGGAGTTGGGGTAGGGCTGAATGTTGAATGCTGAATGTTGAATGCTGAGGCGCATTTCATAATTCATAATTCATTAGGGGCGAGTTTAGTGGACGGGGCAGGTTGTCATTTGCCATCATTGAGGATGGCAAAAGATAGCAACTCCGGCTTCAGAGCGTAGAGTTTTTGCGAGATGATGTTGACGACTGCGTCCTGGGTGACAAAGTATTTCTGCCAAGAGCGGTTTTTGCCTATGGTAAGTGGCTTTCTGACCAGGCGGATGCTGATTTCGATTCTTGATTTATAGGTCATTACGTCCGTTTTCGGGTCTTTCCGCTCGGCTTTACGGCAGACGTTGTCGATGGTGATGATTTTTATGGCATGGAGCGCGTTTTCGACGTCCTGCAACAGATTGTAGCATTCCGTTGTAATGATGATTTTCAGGATATGTTTGCGGGGCAGGAACCGTTCCACCCATTTGATGGCGACGACCAGGAAGTCAGTGACGATGGCAGCGATAACGGCGAGCGATACTTGCCCGATGCCGCAGGCGACGCCAATGGCGGCGGTCAGCCAGAGATAGGCGGCGGTGGTCAGGCCGCGTACCGTGAGGCCTGATTTGAGGATGGTGCCAGCGCCGAGAAAACCGATGCCGGTGACGACCTGCGCCGCAATTCGGGCCGGGTCGCCGATGTGCCGGCCCGCAGTCACCGTGTAGCCAATCATCACGGAGATAAGCGTGAACAGGGCGGCGCCAGTGCAGACGAGAAGATGCGTCCGGATGCCAGCGGCACGGCCTTGCAGGTCGCGCTCAATGCCGATGAGCATCCCCAGGACGGCGGCGACGCCGAGGCGAAGGAGACATGTGGTCAGGGTTGTCATAGTTGAACGCTTTGGGTTAGAGTGGAGAAATAATCCCTTGGCGCGGCTGCTCAAGGAAGAGGCGGTCGAAAGCAGCCAAGCCGTCGTAGCCGTCTTAAGTTTGGTGCCTTACTTCAATATAGTTCGAGTAGTGGCATAGTTCAAGTAGGGGAGGGGTTATAATTGATTATAATAGCGACTTTTACGGCAGTATTTGTTTTGTGTCCTGGAATTGCGCTTTAAGATGTTCTATAGCAAGTGATTAGATGGTGATTTCAAGCGACTGCGGCGCCAGACGCCGCGGGTGAGGCGTTTTAGTGGACAGTGGACAATGGACGCTAGAGGACTTTAGTGGACATTAGTAGACGATGGACTGTGGACGGAAGTGGACGTTAGTGGGGAGTGGACGTGGACGGAAGTGGACAGTGAAAGCGGACTTTAATGGACGGTGGTTAACGAATGTCAATAGGAGAGCGATTTTTTCATCTGCTTGAATAACGCTCCATTGATATTTTACGTTTATGGCATTACAGTAGAAAATTGCAAAAAAGCCTGGAGAGGCGTGGGCAGCCAATGGCGAAGCGTTCTGACGAGGGTACAGGAAAGACAGCGATGATAGAATTTGATCAAATTGTAATCGGCGCCAATTTTTTTGGCTGCGGCCTGGCAGCACGGCTGGGCAAGGCGAAAATTATTGAACCGTCCTGCGTGATTGGGGCGGATTTTGCCTTGACCTTTAATAGCGGCGAGGAGTGGGACGTCAAGCCGGAACATCCGGAGGCAGCGGAATATTTGTCGCTGCTGCGCAAACATCGCGCCTTGGATGACGAGGGGCGGACGGCGGTGGCGGCGTTCGCACCGCTGCTGGCGGAATGGAGCCGGAAACGCGAGCTGGACATTGAGCTTTCCTGTTCGGTGGTCGCCATTGAAGGACAGGAACTGCGCGTCATCGGCGTTGACGGGCGCAAAATTTACCGTGCTGGTGAGATTTATGACGCCCTGCCAAAGACGAAATCGCGCAAGTTCCTGACCGGCTTGGTGGCTGGGCCGGAAGGCCTGGAAGATGGTCAGCGCGGCGGTTTTGTGTTTCGGCAGTCGTTGCATCCGGGGGAATATTACGTCAAACTGGAATGCTTCGGGGAGGACGGCTGGGAGCTCGCCCGCCGCACCTGGCATCAGCAATGGGCGAGCCGTCCAAAAGAGTTGCAGGATTGTCGCTTGTTGTTGCTGGGAACGCATTTTGACTTGTGCAATTATCCCAATCCGGTCGCTGCGCTGGATGCTGGGCTGCTGGGCAAAGGGGGGAAGCTGTGATGGATAAAATGCCAAAGACTGACTATGATGTGATTGTGCTGGGCTTTGGCACCGCCGGCGCGATTGCGGCGATTGCCGCCGGTCGGATGGGCGCCAGCGTCCTCGTCCTGGAACAGAACACTTATGCTGGCGGCACTCAGAGCGGCGGCGGCATCACTGGTTTCTATGGCGGGCCGCCGCCGTATGGCTTGACCGGCGAAATTAACGCCAAAATCAGGGCGGCGGTGGAAGCTGGCGGCTATGGCGGTGAAGTGGAAGTGCGCAAGTGGATTCTAGAGGAAGAGGCTCTCCGGGCCGGGGTTGACATTCGCTACGAAACCACCTTCTATGATGTTCAGCGCGAGGGTCGGCGCGTCACTGGCGTGCGCTGGAGCGAGTCCCGCGTCCAGTATGAAGCCAAATGCCGTGTTCTTATTGACAGCTCGGCCGAGGCCGTCGCCTGCCGTCTGGCTGGCTGTGAACTCCTCTCAGGACGTACCTCAGACGGACTTTACAACACCTTTACCAACACCTGCCTGGCCAGCAATGGCCAACGCGTCGCAGGCATGAACTTCGATGCCGGCCGCATCAACCAGTATGACCCGGAAGTGTTCTCCCAGACTATGCTAGAGACAGCGGCGCTGCATGTCCTGGAAGACTACTCGGCAGACAGCACGACGTGCGGTCGAGCCGGCCATCGGGTTGCGTTGAGCGACTTGCCCGGCATCCGCGAAGGCTATCATGTGTTGACCGAGGAGGTTCTGACTATTGACGATGTGTTCCAGGGAGATGCTGCCCAGCTCCCTGACCCGATTGCCTACGCATTTACCAATCTGGATACGCATACCAACGACATGCCCTTGGAAAGCGAGCTGTTCCAGGATTGGATGGTCGGCGCCTCCATGTGGGGAACACAGCTTTGGTTCCCGGTGATTCGCGAAAATCTCGTTCCCAAGCGCTGGACCGGGATTCTGGCGGCTGCTCGGCACCTGGGAGTGGACCATGACATCGGGCAGGCCGTGCGTATGAATGGCCCGATGGGCCGCATTGGCGAAGTCGCCGGCGTCCTGGCGGCGCTGGCAGTCCAAGCCGGGCATGGCGACTGCATGGTTGTGCCAATCGAGAGCCTGAAAAGACGCTTGGAGGACATCCCGGACCGGCGCGGCGAAAATGAGGCTGTCTGGGGATTGCCGCTTGATGCTATCCGTGCTGGCCTGGAATCAGACCGGCCGGGCTTTGCCATCTGGTCGGCGCGGCATCAGCGGCGGACGGAGGAATTGCGCGCCTGGTACGCAGACGCGGCTCCGGGCAGCCATTTGCGGCGACACGCTGCCATGGCTCTGGCGCTGCTGGGCGATCGAACCGGCGTGGATGAATTGCGCCAGGCGGTCATCGAAAGAGATGCTTTCCTGCCCCTCACCAGTCGCCATTCCAACCATGTGCGCGGCTATGCCTGCCTGTACTTGCTGGGACGGCTGCGCGATGTCGAATCGCTGGAACTCTTCTATGATGTGCTGCGGGATGACGATATCCAGAACAAGTACGAATATCATACTCATGCCGTGGCAGCGTTGATCAAGGTCGGTGAAGCGCATTCAGACAAGCGCGCTGATATAGCGGCGTTTCTGCGGACGCTGGCGGAAGACCCGGCCTGGGAATTGCGAGCCCGCCTGAAAGAGACGCAGAGCTACCCGCGCATTGACCAGCTGTTCCGACTCCGCATCGCCGTCATTCTGCGGCAATGGGGAGTGCCGAACCAGATTGGTGAAGTTGTCCTTGCCATGCCCCTTAATGCGCATGACCGAGCCCTCGCGGAAAAAATGCTTGGCGGCACTGTGAAACTAGCTTGAGGCAAAGCATACCCATAGACCAAAAAATGCAGTCAGAAAGAATGTGACTACAATGCGAATCGTCATTGACCACGTGAGTAAGTCCTTTGGCAAGGTAACGGCCTTGTCAGACGTCAGTTTGGAAATCGGGGACGGCGAGCTGTTTTTTCTGCTGGGGCCATCCGGCTGCGGCAAGACGACGCTGCTGCGCTGTCTAGGCGGATTTGAACAGCCGACGGCCGGCAGGATTTTTTTCGGGGACGAGGACGTCATCGGCAAGCCGGCACATGAGCGCAATACGGCCATGGTGTTCCAGGGCTATGCGTTGTGGCCGCATATGACGGTCGCGGAAAACGTCGCCTTTGGCCTGGAAATGCGCCGGGTGACCAAGGCTGAACGAACCCGGCGGGTGGACGAGGCGCTGGCGCGCGTGCAAATCAGCGAGTTGCGGAATCGACGGCCGAACGAGTTGTCGGGCGGTCAGCAACAGCGCGTCGCCTTAGCACGTACCCTGGTGGTGCAGCCCGGATGCCTGCTGCTTGATGAGCCGCTCGCTAACCTGGACGCCAAACTACGGCGTGACATGCGCCGCGAAATCCGCTCACTGTGCAAGGAAAGCGGCTTGACCGGCATTTACGTGACGCACGACCGCCAGGAAGCCCTGAGCATGGCAGACCGCGTTGCTGTGCTCAAGGACGGCGTCGTCCGCCAGGTGGCGTCACCCCAGGAGCTGTATCGACGACCTGCCAGCGCATTCATCGCTAATTTCATTGGAGAGACGAATTTTTTGCGCGGGAAGGTCGTTTCCAAGGAAACCGGGCGGATTTTGCTGGACGTGGCCGGGGTGCGCCTGGTGGCCGAGTCCTGTCCTGAGGCATTTGGAGTCGGCGCAGAAGTGGTCTTGTCATTGCGGCCAGAGGCTTTGTTCCGGACGTATGAGGCTGGCGAAGGCATCAATCGGCTGCAAGTGACTGTCCGCGAGACGAGTTATCTCGGCGAAATTGCAGACCACATCGCGGTGTCGGAACAAGGCCAGGAAATTAAATTTTTCGAGTTGAACCCCGTCGGCGTGTTGCCCCGCGGCGAGGCGATCACCCTCGGCGTCGAGGCTCGCGACGTGGTGATTCTGCCTGAGGCAGATTGAGTTGCGCGGGATGAGACTCCCTCGCCCCTAACGAATTATGAATTATGAATTATGAATTATGAATTATGAAATGCGCCTCAGCATTCAGCATTCAGCATTCAACATTCAGCCCCTCGCCCCTCGCCCCTCGCCCCTCGCCCCTCGCCCCTAGAAAAAGCCCCTCGCCCCTCGCCCCTAGAAAAAGCCCCTCGCCCCTAATTTAGCCTTGGAATCGTTTTTCCAATTCCGCATAGGTGATGTTGACCATGGTTGGCCTGCCATTTGGGCAGGCGTATGGCATGGCGGTGGCGGCCAGGTCGTGGATGAGAGCCTGGATTTCCTGGTTGGTGAGGCGGTCCCGGGCCTGGATGGCATGTCGGCTGGCTGCTTGGGCGACGTGAATGGCGTTTTGGCGGCTGGAGACTATGCTGCTGCGGCGCAGGTCGTCAAGGATGTCGCGCATGGCCTTGCCGATGTCTGAGTTGGGGAAGGACGCTGGCACGGCGGTGACGAGGAAGGAGTTGCCGCCAAAGGGTTCCAGGATAAAGCCGAGATCGGCAAAGTTATTCAGGCTGGTGCGCAGAAAACGCGCTTCATCGAGGGTGAGATTCAGGGTGACGGGCAGCAGCAGAGGCTGGGTTTGGACGCGGTGGCTGTTCAGCGCTTTCAGCAGGCGTTCAAACACGATTCGTTGCTGGGCGGCGCGCAGGTCGATGATGACCAGGCTATTCGGGCTTTCGGCGAGGATGTAGCGCTGTCCAAGATGGCCGCAGAGTCGCAATGCATTGAGGACGCCCTGCTGGGCTGACGGCGCGGGCGGGCAGGGAACGTCGGTTGCTGATGTTGTGTCGTCTTGAATTGGCGGCAATGGCTGGCGTTCGGGCGTGGCGCTGGCTGCGTCAGGTTCGGTCGCCCTGCTGCTGTCGTCTGTCAGCGGCGTTGGCTGGGGGGGATGCCAGGGGGGCGGGGGGCTGG
>JAAZKI010000582.1 GCA_012799905.1 Lentisphaerota bacterium
ATCTGCAATTCACCTTGATTGAGTTGTTAGTCGTCATCGCCATCATCGCCATTTTGGCTGCCATGCTGCTGCCGGCGCTGAGCAAGGCCCGGGATAAGGCCAGGGCCATCTCCTGCGTCAACAATTTAAAGCAGCTGTCTCTTGAGCAGCTGATGTACGCTGACTCCAACAGCGACATGGTCAGCATCAGCCGCTGCACAGGCATAAGAAACTGGAATTGGGCCTACGAATTGCTGTATGCGACTGGCGGCCCCTACACCGAGCTGGCCAATAATCCGCAATTTCGCTGCCCGGCCTGGCAAAACAAATCCAAAGGGATAGGCTGGCTCTATTCCATGAAGACGCCAAAGTCCGGGACGGCATACGAAAGCGAACACGGCAACCCGTGGATTTATGACGGCTACTCCTATTATTACACTACGATTAACATGACCAGGCCGTCGGAATACATGCAGCTGGTTGACACAATCTCCTACGGCGGAGCTTTCGGCTACGCCGGCAACCAGCTCTACACCCTCAGCCTCACCAATTCCAACCAGTACAGCGGTTTCCATTTCCGCCACAATAACCGCGCCAATGTCGCCCTCTTTGACGGCCATGTCGAAGCCTTCACCGCCGGGGAGTTGAAAAGCAAATACGCCAAGGCGACCGAGTTCGCCCACAGCCCCAATTCCTACCGCCAGCTTGATTGGACATTGCCCAGCAATTGAATCAAAAAAGACCTTCCTGCCTCATACAAAACATCCCCTCGGCCGACAGAACGCAACGCCCCTGCCGGCCGCTCAGCGCAGATACTTCGCTGCAATATTGCCCTCTGTCCACTACGCCCCCTAAGACGGGGCGTTTTTTTTACAAAAACCAGGAGTGTTCATGCAATCTTTACTAGATGCCATTGCTGAACGCCCTGACGTTCTTCGACTGGCATGCCTAACGCCGGCGGACGTTGATCTTGACGCATTAAAGCAACATTTTACCGCTTGGCACGCCGTCAATAGCGGCGCCCTGGCCTATGTTGACTCTCGGCGTGATCAGCTTCTCGACCCATTTGGGATGCGCCCCTGGGCTAAGGCCGCCTTGCTGCTTGCCTTTGCGCCGCGCCCTGAGCGTGAGTCGCCGCTACGACAGTTGCCGCTGGCCCGGTCAGGACAGCCAGCCGCCTTGATTGCGCCCTACGCCCTCCACGAAGACTACCATCGCACTGGTCAACGAATCCTCGCTGAAATCGCCGCCAGGCTGACAGCCAAGGCCGAGAATGGCGCAGATGCCTCATTCGAAGCCTGCGTTGATACCAAACCCGTCCTGGAAAAACTTTTGGCAGAACAAGCCGGATTGGGTCAACGCGCTCCAAACAGCCTCCTGCGCATACCGCCCTGGGGCTGTCAAGCCCATCTTGCCATCCTGTTCACCAGCCTGCCGCTGCCCAGCCTTATCCTGCCGCAGCCTCGCGACACTCTCTGCCAGTCCTGCCAAGCCTGCCTGGAAGCATGTCCCAACCGCGCCTTGACCGCAAGCGGCCTTGAGGTCAGACTCTGCCGCGCCTGGCTCGCCAATGAAAAACGCGGCCCGCTGTCATCAGAGGAACAGCTTCTGCTGGGCAATTCTCTGTTTGGCTGCTCGTTTTGCACCATGGCCTGCCCAGACACTCCCGCGGGTCCGCCGCCCCTCGCTGTCGACCCCGAAGCCATCCTTGCTATGAGCAATACCGCCCTGAAGAAAATCATCGCTGGAACGGCCCTCCAGCACCTCGGCCCCAACCAGCTCAAACGAAATGCCAGAACCGTGATTGAGAACCAAAACCTGAGGTAATCGGTCACCGATTGATACTCGGAGTTCCGGCGTGCAGCGGTCTCAGGAAAGAAGCTGAGTGCTGAGTGCTGAGGCGCATTTGTCATTCATCATTCAGCATTCGTTAGGGGCGAGGGGCGAGAGTGAGTTTGTACTACGCTATCCGCCACGTCCACAGCCGCAAAGCGGCAGAAGGCCCCAACCGGGCCGTCAGAATTTCGCACATTAACAAAAACGCCGATGCGGATGCTTGCTCCATCCTGGCTCTGGCAGACGCTGCGTTCGCCGGCGCCAAGGTATTACAGCAATTCCGCACTGCCCGGCGCTGGTTCGACTCAGCTTTTCCGCGAGGGTGTTGTTTTCCCCAAATTTTTCTCGACTATTTTTTTAAGCGGTATGCGCCATCGGCATCAAAGACTTACCGCTCTAGCGGCATTTTGACCTCAAAAAAAACATCGCGAAC
>JAAZKI010000368.1 GCA_012799905.1 Lentisphaerota bacterium
ATAGAAGGTACGCGGAATAGTCACGACCTTAGTCGGGTCGGTGCCGGCCAGGAATTCATACAGGTCGCTGAGGCCGTCGCCGTCAAAGTCGCTGGTGCGATTGGCCGTGGTCAAGTCGCCAAAGTAGCCCAATTCCCACCAGTCGGCAATGCCGTCGTTGTCGCTGTCAGTGGCAAACGGCAGTGTTAGCGCTTTCTGGATAGTGGCATTCGCCAGCCGGCCAGCGTTGCGCCAGCCGCTCAGCCAATCCTGCGCCCGGGCAAAGTTTTCCACGGTATCGCCAACCTGCCCGTAGGGCGCGTCAATAGCATTTTGGCGTTCGGGGCCATCATCGAACCGGAACCACGCGAACAGTCCGTTGCGGTCGTTGGCTGCCAGTTCCGCGTTGTAATTGGTGTAGATGGCAGCATTGCTACGGGCAACGTTCCACAGACGCCACTCGAACATGGCACCAGTAAAGCCGGCGCCGACCGTGGCGCTGCCAATCCGGGTGAAGGCCGGGCCTTGCGCCCAGCGCAAAGGCGCGTACAGCACATCAAACGCAACCAGGTCCAAGGTCGTCTCAACCGGCCGGCCGTTAACAAAAAACGTCAAAGTATATTTATGCGCATCCTCAGGAATTGCAATCGGAGCTTTTTTCTGCATGCGCACCGCGATATGGGTCCAGGTAGCGCCGTCCATGACCACCAGATCATCCTTGGTGGCGACAGTCTGTTCTTTAACGGTGCTTTCATCTTCATAATGGAAAGTCATCTGCAAAGCGCCCTGGGCGGTCAGGCTCAGGCTGTAGTTGTAGGCATTGGTTGCGACCTGGCGCTGGATAAGAACACCCTGGCCATTGACGTCAGGCTTGAGCCAGGCTTCAAAAGTGTAGGTCGCCAAAGCGTAATCATGCAAGTCAGGCAGATTGACGTAGGAGCCGCCGCCATCCAAGACAAGTTCGCGCAACGCCAGCGGGCGGCGGCTGTTGTAGGCGGCGTCCAGGGCGCCAGCGCCGTTGTCATACTCGGTGAAATCGCTGACGCCGTCGTTGTCGAGATCAGCGCCGGCAGTCAGCTGCGGAATCGTGCCGTACTGCTGGGCGATCAAGTTGGGCATTTCGTAGGCACCGAAGTGTTCGGCCGAGTCGGCCAGGCCGTCATTGTCCGTATCCGCCCGCAGCGGATTAGTGCCGACCAGATATTCGTAATAGTTGCTCAAGCCATCGCCGTCCCAGTCAGCATCGCCGGCTTGGTTGACGTTGAGATAATTGCGATATTCGATGATATAGGAGTCCTGGTCATCATGCTGCTCAACGTTAGTCGCGTCATTCCAATAGCCCACGACCAGCCGTGGGTTAGTCTTGCCAGCCCCGACCAGGAACGCATAGTTTTCGGCTGCATGGGCAACGCCATCCCAGAAGCCGTTGTTAGGCTCATTCGTTTGGCCGCCAACAGCTTGGGTTGACCAGTTGCTGTAGTTGCCAGCCAGGGGCGTGCCGTCAATCCAGATGAATTCGCCTTCGACGTCCTCATCAGTCAGTCCCAGCCAGATGCCGCGTCGGCCGCTCAGCAGGTTCGAGGCCAGGAAGGCATTTTCGGCGGCGGAGCCGATGATGGCGAGCGTGCCGCCAGCAGCCTCAGCCGCATTCCTGGAATCAGTCCAGGACAGTTTGGTCGGGGCTACTTCATAGTAATGGCCTTGGAATTCCCTCACGCCGAGCCGTCCGGCGGTGCGATAGAGGCTTGCCCACCAAT
>JAAZKI010000017.1 GCA_012799905.1 Lentisphaerota bacterium
ATTGGCTATGAATGACCATACTCTGACAGTTCTGGAATTTGATCGACTTCTGGAACTGATTTGCCAACAGGCCCAAAGCGAACCCGGCATGGAAATTATCCGGAGTTTGCGGCCACGCCGCGAACTGACGGAAATCCAGGCGCGTCGCGGGCTCTACGACGACATGCTGGCTGTCCGCGAATGCGAGGTGGAACAGCCGGGCCTGCGCATCGAGGATTTGAGCGGCATCCTGCGCGAGGTAGCCCCGGAAGGCGCTGTCCTGGCCGGTCAGGATTTGCTCGTCATCCGCAGTTTCCTTGACACTGTAGCACAGGCAGCCGCTTTTGTCCAGCACCGCGAATGTGAGAATTTCACGCATCTGCGCCGACTGGCCGCCCCCTTGGAAGTCTGCGCCGACCTGCGCACCGCCCTCCAACGCAGCCTTGATGTCGACGGCGCTATCCTGGATTCGGCCAGCGAACGCCTGCGCGACCTGCGCCGACAAATCAGCCAGATGGAGCAACGCATCCAGCGTCGCCTTGACCAGATCATCCGCAGTAACGAAAACGACAGCGCCCTCCAGGAAAAATTCGTCACTGTTCGCAATGGCCGCTACGTCGTCCCGGTCCGCCGGGACGACCGCAACGCCCTGCCCGGGCTGGTGCACGACCTATCCAACAGCGGCCAGACCTTGTTTGTCGAGCCGACCGAGACCCTCGCCTGGGGCAATGACCTGGCGCGGCTGCGCCTGGAAGAGCGGGACGAAATCCGGCGCATCCTGGCCGCCCTCAGCGCCCAAGTGCGCCGGTATCTGGAGGCGCTGCGCACTGACCAACGCATTATTGCAGAGATGGATGCAGCCGCTGCCGTCGCCCGCTGGGCCATTCTCAACAGCTGCGTCCTGCCTGGATTCGGCGGCGAGCTCTGCCTGAAACAAGCCCGCCACCCACTGCTCCAGGCTCAGTTTCGCCAGGACGGCGAGGGCCGCACCGTCGTCCCCTTAGACCTGGAATTGCCCCGACGCGCCCGCACTCTGGTCATCACCGGCTCCAACACCGGCGGCAAAACCGTCGCCTTGAAGACAATCGGCCTGCTCTGCCTGGCAGCGCAAAGCGGCCTGCCAGTGCCGGCTGCCGCTGAAAGCCTGTTCCCGGTCTATGATGCCATCTTGGCTGACATCGGCGACGAGCAGTCGCTCCAGGCCAATTTGAGCACTTTCTCCGCGCATATCAAGAACATCAGCGACATTCTGCGCGCCAGCGGCAAGGGGCGGGCCTTGGTCTTGCTGGATGAACTCGGCTCCGGCACTGACCCGCTCGAAGGCGGCGCCCTGGCCTGCGGCATCCTCACGGAACTGCACCGACGCAAGGCCACAGTGATTGCCACCACTCACCTGGGCGCGGTCAAGAATTTCGTCCACAACCATCCCGAGATGGTCAATGCCGCCGTCCGTTTCAACATCGACACCCTGGCGCCCGAATACACGCTTGACATCGGTCGCCCCGGCGCCAGCCACGCCCTGCTTATCGCTCGCAGAATCGGACTGCCTGACAGCGTTCTCCAGGCTGCCGAAGGCATGCTCTCCGGCGACCAAATCCGTCTGGAAGACATGCTCACTAAAATGGAAGC
>JAAZKI010000052.1 GCA_012799905.1 Lentisphaerota bacterium
CGAGGGGCGAGGGGCTTTGTTTAGGGGCGAGGGGCGAGGGGCGAGGGGCGAGAATGAGTTTGGACTACGCTATCCGTCATGGCTATCGCGTTCGCCGACGCGCAGCGGCAAGGGGCGAGCGGCGAGGGGCGCTTGAGCTGCCTGCCGCAACCACCGTCCATTAAAGTCCACTCTTGTCCACGTCCACTTCCACTAAAGTCCACTTCCGTCCACAGTCCATCGTCTACTAATGTCCACTAAAGTCCACTTCCGTCCATTGTCCACTGTCCACTAAAGCGCCCTATCCGGGAAGCCTGGTTCTGAAGCTCACCGGAACTCCGAGTATCAATGGCGAACCGAATTACCAAAAACACGTCGCTGAATCCGGGGAATGCGAGCGCCAATCTTGCGATTAGGGTTTTAATAACTATATTTAACCGGTTAGCCTTTCCTATCCGCAATTCTTATTCCACCCAGCTTGCAAAAGATAACAGCACGTCCATGAAACTCTCCAAACTCGTCGGCCAACGACTCAAAGAAGCCCCCCGTGACGCTCAGACCTCCAGCCACATCTTCCTGATTCGTGGCGGCTATGCCAGGCCAGTCGCTGCTGGCCTCTATACCCTCTTGCCCTTAGGCCAACGCATCACCCACAATATCGAAAAAATCCTCCGCGAGGAAATGGATCGCATTGACGGGCAGGAAGTCAAGATGCCCGTGGTGCTTCCGGCCGAACTGTGGCAGGAAAGCGGCCGCTATGACAACGTCGGCCCGGAGCTGCTCCGCTTCCAGGATCGCAATGGCAAGAATATGCTCCTGGGCATGACCCACGAGGAAGCCGTCGTCCAATTCGCCCGCACTGAGCTGAACTCCTACAAGCAATTGCCGGTCATGGTCTACCAAATCCAGACCAAGTACCGGGACGAGGCCCGGCCCCGCGCCGGACTCATCCGCGTCCGCGAATTCACCATGAAGGACGGCTACAGCTTCCATACTTCCCAAGCCTGCCTGGAAAAATACTATGAACGCTGCCACGAAGCCTATGAGCGCTTCTTCCGCCGCATCGGCCTCCGCGAATGCCTCTCCATCCTTTCCGACTCCGGCATGATGGGCGGCGCTGTCTCGCATGAGTTCATGGCCATCGCCGACTGCGGCGAAGACACTCTCTTCGTCTCTCCGGACGGCTCCTACCGCGCCAATCGCGAAGTCGCCGTCTCTCACTTGGCCTACGTCAAAGCCGAACCGCAGCCTCTGGAGAAAGTCGCCACCCCGGGCTGCAAGTCAATCGAGGACGTCGCCGCCTTCCTGCACGTGCCCACCAGCCAGACCGGCAAAGCCGTCTTCTACAAAGACGGCAACGGCCAACTCGTCCTAGCCTGCATCCGCGGCGACCTCGAAGTCAACGAGGCCAAGCTGCGCAAGGCGATCCAGAGCGCGGAGCTGGCCTTTGCCGCAGACGACCTCATCGCAGCGGCCGGCGCCGTGCCCGGCTTCGCCTCAGTCCTTGAGCTCGACCGGAAACGCGTCCGCATCGTCGTTGACCCGTCTTTCGTCGAGTCCAGCAACCTAGTCGTCGGCGCCAACGAGGTCGACTTGCATTACCGCAACTTCAACTTCCGGCGTGACGTCCAAGACCAGGACGGCATCCAGGTGACTGACATCGCGACTGTCCGCGAAGGCGACCCCTGCCCAATCACTGGCCAGCCCCTCCGCCAGCTCAAGGGCATCGAAGTCGGCAACATCTTCCAGCTCGGCGTCAAATACTCCGCGCCGATGAACTGCACTTATCTCGACCAGGACGGCAAGGCCAAGCCGATGATCATGGGCTGCTACGGCATCGGCGTCGGCCGCGCCATGGCAGCGGTCATCGAGCAATCCCATGACGACTACGGCCCGGTCTGGCCAATGTCCATCGCCCCCTTCCAGGTGCACCTGGTCGGCCTTAACCACACTCAGCCGGAAGTCAGCCAAGCCTGCCAAAAACTGTATGATGACCTCCAGGCAAGACATATCGAAGTGCTCTATGACGACCGCGGCGAAAAAGCAGGCTTCGCCTTTGCCGACGCTGACCTGATCGGATGCCCGCTGCGCGTCATTATCTCACCAAAAACCCTCGCTGCAGGAAACGTCGAATTCAAACGCCGAGAATGGGGAAAACGCTCAGAAATGATCCCGGCGGACGATATCCTGGCGCTCCTGGAGCAGCATATCCGCGATGACCTCGCCAAACTGAGCTAAACACACCGCCGCAAGCGGCAATTTGGCGACTCACGACAGGACGCCACAAAACCGAACCTCGCCGCCGGGCCGGACAACGCCGACCCGCGCAAGGTCGACCAAAGCTATCCTGATCATGCCAACCTGCACAATTTTCAATACTATCGGCGACCGCTTGGTCTCTTTCTCGACAGACGATTTCGGCGCCAAGATCATCATCGGCCGAGCCTCGGCCTGCGATGTCAGCCTGAAACGATTCGCGGCCAATAACATCAGCCGCGAACACATCCGCCTGGAAAAACAAGGCGGCGGCTGGGTCATCACCAATCTCGGCAACTCCGGAATACGCCGTAACGGCCAAAAGGTCAAAACCGCCGAAATCAACGAAGGCGATATCTATCGGTTCTCCAAGCTGTTCCTCGGCTTCGGCGAAACTGCCCAGCCTTCCCCTTTCGAGGTCACCTGGGACGTCCCCACCGAAGACGGCGCCACCCGCGCTGCCGTCTGGCCAGGCGTCAATGTCATCGGCGCATCCTTTGACAATGAAATCACCGTCCGCACCGAGGACATCTCCCGGAAACACGGGCGCATACTCTGCCAAAATGACCGTCTGACATATGAAAACATCAACGAATTCAACCGTTCATATATCAATGACGAAGCCGTCAGAACCAAGTCCGTGCCCCTGAGGCCGGACGACACGCTGACCCTCGCCGACACCCCGATCAAAATCGAACTCCGCTTCAAACCCCAGGCCCGCAACCAGCCCCTGCACCAAGTGCGCAAGGTCACCAACCCCAGGCAGCTCCGCCTGATCCGCCTGCTGGCCACCATGATCATCATCGGATCGTTTTGCATCCTCATCGGCCTTCTTTACCTAATGTGGGTTTATATTTTCCTCTGAGATTGCCCCAGCCCGACGCCGGTCGGCAACAACGCCCATTCACTAATTCACACAACGTTCTTCAGGAAGGTGCCACCATGACTGCCATTCCCACCCCAGCTCCCGTCCAAGGCGACATCAACTGGTTCGTGCATGACCGCTTCGGCATGTTCATCCACTGGGGCCTGTACGCCCTCCCGGCGCGGCACGAATGGGTGAAGAACCGTGAAGCCATCCTCGATGAAAAGTATGACAAGTACCTGCGCTACTTTGACCCAGACCTGTATGATCCCCGCGAATGGGCGCAGCTCGCCAGACAGGCCGGCATGAAGTACGTCGTCGTCACCACCAAGCACCACGAGGGCTTCTGCCTCTGGGACTCCCAGTTCACTGACTACAAGGCCACCAACACCCCGGCTGGCCGCGACCTGATCCAACCCCTGGTCGAAGCCTTCCGCGCCGAAGGACTCAAAGTCGGCTTCTATCATTCCGTGATCGACTGGCATCACCCGCATTTCCCCATCGACAGAATCCATCCGCTCTACAAGCACATGTCTACGGCCGAAGTGATCGAAGCCAACAAAACACGCCATATCGAAATCTACCGCGAATACCTCCATAACCAAGTCCGCGAACTGCTTACCAACTACGGAGAAATCGCCTATCTGTTCTTTGACTTCTCCTACCCACTGCCTGACGCCGCCGGCCTTCCCGGCAAAACCCGCGAAGACTGGGGCAGCGAAGACTTGGTTCGCATGGTGCGTTCCCTCCAACCAAAAATCCTTATCAACGACCGCCTCAACCTGCCCCTGGACCAACCCGATATCCACACCCCAGAACAAACCCAGCCGCGCGCCTGGGTGGAAAAGGAAGGCAAGCCCGTCTTCTGGGAAACCTGCCAAACCTTCAGCGGCTCCTGGGGCTACCACCGCGATGAGACGACCTGGAAAAGCCCGGAGCAGCTGATCCGCATGCTCGTCAACACCGTCTCCTGCGGCGGCAACCTGCTGATGAACGTCGGCCCCACGGCCCGCGGAGCCTTTGACAAACGCGCCCAACAGGCCCTCAGCGTCTATGCCGACTGGATGGCGTTCAACAGCCGCTCCATCTACGGCTGCACTATGAGTCCGTTCCAAGCCCCAAGCGATTGCCGCTTTACCCAAAACGGCAAACGCCTCTATCTCCATGTCTTTGCCTGGCCCTTCCGGCACCTGCATCTCGACGACATGGCCGACAAGGTCGATTACGTCCAGTTTTTGCATGACGGATCGGAAATCGCCTTCACTGCCAACAGCGAAACCAACTGCCTCACCCTCCAGACCCCGGTCGTCAAGCCCGATGTCACTGTCCCGGTCATCGAACTGTTCCTGAAATAACCTCCCGCTGGCGACGCTCACCGTCGCCCTAATGTCATGCCTGCCTCGACCCCGTCATCATCCAGCAGCCAAAAGCAACGAGCCGACGCGATGCGCGCCAAGGCTAGGGATGCTTATATCCGCTTTGGCACGACGGTCAGCCGCGAACTCGATCCCTCCTACATGCAGACGGTGGGCAGCTTCCCGCGTCTGACCCCGGAAGAGGAAGTGACCTATGCCAAACAATTCCAAGAGGGCAGACAGGCGCTGCAAGACACCCTCCGAAAATGGCCGGCGCTCCTCCTCTTCCAACTGCGGGTCATCGCCGCTGACAGTGAGCTGAGGCCGGGCGCCTTCCTGGAAGCGCAAGGGCAAGACGACCCAGATGACGAAGAGGTGAGCGTCAGCGTCAGCAGCCTCCTCAACGACGCGCTGGCAAAACTCGAGTCATTCCCGTCGCCAGCCGCTGATAATCCGTCCCCACTCCCTGCGTCGAAAAACTTCAGCAACGACTTCTGGGCCGCCATGGCGCCGCTCCGATTCCGTGACGCCTTCTACGATGACTGCCTCAAAATCATCGCAGACGACACCCAGCGCAAGCTATTCATTGACGACGAGGAATGGTCGACCGTCGAACCAACGCTCACCAAAATTTGCAATTCCATCTGGGAAGCCAAGAAAATCCTGGTCGAACGCAATCTCCGGCTGGTCATCAGCATTGCCAGCAATTTTCTTGGTGGCGGCATGCCCCTGGCTGACCTGGTTCAGGAAGGCAATCTCGGCCTGATCCGGGCGGTGGAGAAATTCGACTACCAGCGCGGGCACCGTTTCGGCACCTATGCGAGCTATTGGATTCGCCAGGCGGTCACCCAACACATCACCAATCATGGACGCATCATCCGCATGCCGGCCAACACCATCCAGCAAATCAGCCAAATCAATCGAACCGAACAAGAGCTGCTGCAGAAAACCGGCGCTATTCCCACCGCCGAAGACATCGCCGCCGTCCTCAACCTCTCACCGGCCCGCGTCCGCGCCCTCCAGAAAATGTCTCTCCAACCCCTGTCGCTGCACATTATTATGAATAATGAAGACAGCACCCTGGAAGACATGATCGCTGATACCGTCACCCCAAACCCACGCGAGGCAGCCAGGCAAAAAGGACTCCAAGACAGCATCAAAATGGCCCTCGACAACCTTGACGAACGCGAACGCACCATCATCACCTTGCGTTTCGGACTCTATGGCACCGAATGCCATACCCTCGCCCAGCTGAGCCAAATATTGCAGCTGACCAGCGAAAGAATCCGCCAAATAGAAGCAGCAGCTATCCAAAAACTCCGTCAGCCGGATAATCTTAAATTCTTTGACGGATATAACTAAAACAAACCACGCCCACCCGAGAGCCCCGGCCCGTAAAACCGAGCCGGGAAACATGAAAGCAGGCTACCATGACCAACACCTTCTGGCAAGAGGAACTCGAAACCCTGGACCGCGCCCGACTTGAGGCGCTGCAAGTGAAAAAACTGCGCGAAGCCATCGCCCGCGCCGTCCAATCCCCCTTCTACGGCAAACGCTACCGCGAACTCGGCCTGTCCCCTGACTCCATCCGCACTATCGCCGACATCGTCAAGCTGCCGTTCACAGTCAAGGACGACCTGCGCGACGCCTATCCCTTCGGCCTGCTGACCTGCCCAAAAACCGACGTAGTCCGGATGCACTGCACCAGCGGCACGACCGGCAACCCGGCCGCTATCCTCCACAATCAGCACGACCTCGATTCCTGGGCCAACCTGGTGGCGAGGTCCATGTTCGCTGCTGGCGCCCGGCCCGATGACGTGTTCCAAAACATGAGCGGCTACGGCCTCTTCACCGGCGGACTGGGCTTCCAGGACGGCGCCGAAAAACTCGGCTGCCTGACCATCCCGGCAGCAGCCGGCAACAGCAAGCGCCAAATCAAGCTGATGATGGACTTCGGAACCACCGTCGTCCACTCCGTGCCCAGCTACCTGGGCCGATTGCATGCAGTGTTCGCCGAAAATGGCCTTGACCCTATCCGCGACACCAAGCTGAAACTGCTCTTCATCGGCGCTGAGCCGCACTCCGAAGAAACCCGCCTGCGCATCCAGGAATTGTTCGGCGCAAAAGCCTATAACTCCTTCGGCATGACCGAAATGAATGGCCCGGGCGTCGGTTTCGAATGTACCTGCCAAAAGGGCATGCACATCTGGGAAGACTGCTACATCCTGGAAATCATCGACCCGGAAACGCTCCAGCCAGTGCCTGACGGAGAAATCGGCGAAATGGTACTCACCACCCTCGACCGCCAAGCCATGCCGGTGCTCCGCTACCGCACCCGAGACGTGACCAGGGTGATCCCGGAACCCTGCGCCTGCGGACGCACTGCCCGCCGCATCGACCGCATCACAGGACGCACCGACGATATGTTCATCATCAAGGGCTGCAATGTCTTCCCCATCCAAATCGAACGCGTGCTCATGCGCATCCCCGAACTCGGCAGCGATTACCTGATCATCATCGAAGGCACGCCCGAAGGCGACATCCTCACCATCCAGGCGGAACTCGCCCCTGCCTTCTGCACGGATAATTTCCCGGAACTGGAAAATCTGCGCCGCAAGATCATCGCCGACGTGCGCGACGAAATCCTCGTCTCGCCGGTCGTCCAACTTCTCAGCCCTGGCGAAATTCCGCGCCGCGAAGGCAAGGCCGTCCGCGTCAACGACTTGCGCAAAGCCTGACTTCCAACCAGCAACTTGTGCTGCTGCCGCGCCGCCACGTTAGTGACGGGCGATCCGCTTGTGCCGCCTTAGCAGCTGGCGGCCTACCTGTGCCGCCGCTTTAGCGGCGGAAACTAATCTCTTCCAACCCGCTCCTTCCATGGACTTTATCAAAATCACTGGCGCCCGCCAGCACAATCTGAAAAATATCGACTTAGCCATTCCCCGCGACACTTTGGTCGTCATCACTGGCCTGAGCGGCTCAGGAAAATCCTCGTTAGCCTTTGACACTCTTTATGCTGAGGGCCAGCGCCGCTATGTCGAAAGCCTTTCTGCGTATGCCCGCCAATTCCTCGACCGCTTGCAAAAACCGCAGGTAGACCACATTGACGGGCTGTCTCCCGCCATTGCCATTGAGCAACGCCGCGCCGGCGCGTCGCCGCGCTCCATTGTCGCCACCACGACTGAAATCCACGACTACCTCCGCCTTCTCTACGCCCACATCGGCGTGCCTCACTGCCCAAAATGCGGTCGCGAAATCCATGAGCAAAGCGCCCAGTCCATCTGCGACCAAATCACCGCCCAGGCCGAAGGACAGCGCCTGATGATCCTCGCGCCGTATGTCAGCGGCCGCAAAGGCGAACACCGCGATATCCTCGACACTATCCGCCGCGACGGCTTCACCCGCGCCCGCATCGACGGCAAAATCGTCGACCTTGACCAGGACATCACCCTGGCCAAGACCATCCGCCACACCATTGAGGCCATTGTCGATCGCGTTGTCACCGGCAAAACCGCTACCGGCCGACTGACCGACTCCATCGAACTGGCCCTCAAAAAAGGCAACGGCGTCCTCACCCTCCTGACCGAAGACAGCCAGGCGCCGGACGGCTGGCGCGAAGAGCAGCACAGCGAACACCTGGCCTGCATTGACTGTGAATTGAGCTTCGGAAAACTCCTGCCCCGGAACTTCTCCTTCAACAACCCATATGGCGCCTGTCCTGAATGTGACGGCCTCGGCGCACGCCTCATCTTCACGCCGGAAGCCGTCATCCCCGACCCGTCCCTGTCCATCAAAAACGGCGCTATTCCGATGTGGCGACGTGGCATGCGACGCACCATCATGCTCTACAACCACTACTTGCGCTGCCTGGCCAAGCAGTATAACTTCAGCCTCGACACCCCGTGGCGAGAGCTGCCCGAAAAGACCCGCAAAATTCTGCTCTACGGCAGCGGCGCCGAGGTTGTCGTTTTCGATGCCTGGATGAGAGGCAAGCTACGCCCATGGCGCAAACCCTTCGAAGGCATCATCCCCAATCTGCTACGCCGCCATCGTGAATCAGAGAGTGAGGAAGTCCGGGAACGCCTGCAAGAACGCATGACCTTCGAAACCTGCCCGACCTGCAAAGGCGCACGCCTCAAGCCGGAATTCCTCGCTGTCACTGTCCGCGGCCTCAACATCCACCAATTCTGCTCACTCAGCATTGACGACGCCGTCGGCTTCATCAACAACCTCAACCTGACTGGCCCGGAACTGGCCATCGGCGCGGAACTGGTCAAGGAAATCTCCAGCCGGCTTGGATTCCTCCAGGACGTGGGCCTGAACTACCTCACTCTCAACCGCGAAAGCGGCAGCCTCTCCGGCGGCGAATCGCAGCGCATCCGCCTGGCCAGCCAGATCGGAAGCGGCTTAGTCGGAGTCCTCTACATTCTCGACGAACCGAGCATCGGCCTGCATCAGCGCGACAACCAGCGCCTTGTCCATACGCTCACCAAACTGCGCGACCTGGGCAACACCGTCATCGTCGTTGAACACGACTTAGACACCATCCGTTCCGCCGACTTCGTCGTTGACCTCGGCCCCGGCGCGGGCCGTCAAGGCGGACAAGTCATCGCTGCCGGCACCCCGGCCGAAATCGCCGCTTGCCCGCAGTCCGAGACTGGACAATTCCTGGCCGGAACCAGGGACATCGCTGTGCCCGAACAACGCCAAGCCGGCAATGGCAACCACCTCATCATCCGCGGCGCAGCCGAAAACAACCTGAAAAACATTGACGCCGACATTCCCCTGGGCACATTCTGCTGCGTGACCGGCGTCTCCGGCTCGGGCAAGTCGACCCTGGTCAACCAAATCCTCACCCGCGCCGTCAATCAACAGCTCGGACTGAAAACCGACCCGCCCGGAAAACACCGCGCCATCGAAGGCATCGAATACATCGACAAAATGATCGTCATCGACCAAAGCCCCATTGGCCGCACCCCACGCTCCAATCCAGCGACCTACACCGGGCTATTCGACCTGGTCCGACAAATCTTCGCCGCCACCACCGACGCCAAAGTGAGAGGCTATGGGCCAGGACGATTCAGCTTCAACGTCAAAGGCGGACGTTGCGAAGAATGTCGCGGCGACGGCATCAAGAAAATCGAAATGCAATTCCTGCCTGATGTCTATGTCAACTGTGAATTCTGCCACGGCCAGCGCTACAATGCTGAAACCCTCAATGTCCGCTTCAAGGGGCGAAATATCGCTGACGTGCTCGATATGTCAGTCAACGAAGCCTGCGAAGTTTTCGACGCCATTCCGCGTCTGAAACGTAAATTAGAGACTTTGCGCGACGTCGGTCTCGGCTATATCAAATTAGGCCAGCCTGCCACCACCCTGTCCGGCGGCGAAGCTCAACGCGTCAAGCTGGCCACTGAACTGTCGCGTCGCCCTCAAGGCCACACCCTGTACATCCTCGACGAACCAACTACCGGACTCCACTTAGCCGACATCGAACACCTGCTCCAGGTTCTCATGGCTCTTCGCGACCAGGGCAACACCATCCTCGTCATTGAGCACAATCTTGATGTCATCAAAGTCGCTGACCACATCATTGACCTCGGCCCTGAAGGCGGTGAGCACGGCGGCAACATCATCGCCAGCGGCACCCCCGAACAAGTCGCCAGCCAACCAAAATCCTACACAGGACAATTCCTCCGCAGCGTCCTGCCTGAAAAACCAGAAGCAGAGGCAAAGCCAAAACCGGAGCCAAAAACAAAACCCAAAGTAAAACCAGAGGCAAAACCAAAAGCCAAAGCAAAACCCAAAGCAGAACCAAAGACAAAAGCAAAACCTAAGCCGAAGTCGACATCATAGCTGACTCCCGCCCCTCGCCACCGCCAGCATAACCATAGACAAAATTTCGTGTCCTTTCGTGCCTTTCGTGGTTAAAAAAAATAGACAAAATTTCGTGTCCTTTCGTGCCTTCCGTGGTTAAAAAACATAGACAAAATTTCGTGTCCATTCGTGCCTTCCGTGGTTAAAAAAAATAAACAAAATTTCCGTATATTCCGTGTATTCAGTGGTTAAAAAACATAAACAAAATTTCGTGTCCTTTCGTGCCTTTCGTGGTTAAAAAAAATAGACAAAACATCCGTGTCCATCCGTGTCCATCCGTGGTTAAAACATTTCACTCTCCCCCATGACCAACCTTCTTTCCGAAATCCAGCGCCGCCGCACTTTTGCCATCATCTCTCACCCTGACGCTGGCAAAACCACCCTCACTGAAAAACTCCTTTTGTACGGCGGTGCTCTCCAGCTAGCTGGTGCTGTCCGCGCCAAAAAAAATCAGCGCAGCACCACTTCTGACTGGATGGAGATTGAACGCGAGCGCGGCATCTCCATCTCTTCCACCGTTCTCCAATTCGACTACAACGGCTACTGCATCAACCTCCTCGACACCCCAGGCCACCGCGATTTCTCCGAAGACACCTACCGCGTCCTCACCGCTGTTGACAGTGTCATCATGGTCATCGATGCAAGCAAAGGCATCGAGGAACGCACCCGCAAGCTGTTCGAAATCTGCCGTTTGCGCGGCATTCCCATCTTCACCTTCATGAACAAAATGGACCGCCCTGCCCTTGATCCGATTGATTTGCTCGACGAACTTGAGCGCATCCTCGGCATTGGCGCTTTCCCTGTCACCTGGCCGCTCGGCGACGGCCCTGACTTCAAGGGCGTTTACGACCGTCTCGCCAAAAAGCTCCACCTCTATGCCAACCAGGGCAAAGGCGCCAGCAAAGCCGTCGAACAAGTGACTGGCGCCGACGACGAACGCATCGGCAAGCTCCTCCACCCCGACTACCACCGCGAATGGCTCGAACAAATCGAATTGCTCTCCCTCGCCGGTGAGGAATTCGACGACGAAAAAATCCGCAGCGGCGCCCTGACCCCTGTCTTTTTCGGCAGCGCCATCAACAACTTCGGCGTCCAGCTTCTCCTTGATTACTTTATCCAGCACGGCATGCCGCCAGCGCCTCGCAAATCAAACCTCGGCGTCATCGACCCAGCCAGCCAGGACTTCTCCGCCTTTGTTTTCAAAATCCAGGCCAACATGGACCCCAACCACCGCGACAGCCTGTCTTTCATCCGCGTCTGCTCCGGCGTCTTTGAAAAGGACATGACCGTACCCAACCCACGCGGCGGCAGCAAGCCCCTGCGCCTCTCCTACCCACAGCGGCTATTCGGACAAGAACGCGAAACCGTCGAAGCCGCCTATCCTGGCGACATCGTCGGCCTGGTCAGTCATGGCAACTTCCGCATTGGCGACACCCTCAGCAACATCCCCGGCCTCACCTACCACGAAATCCCGCGCTTCCCGCCCGAAGTATTCGCCTATTTGCACAACAACGCCCCCTCCAAATTCAAGCAATTCCGCGACGGCCTCGAACAACTCATGCACGAAGGCGTCATCCAGGTCTTCTATCTCCACAATGCTCTCCAGAAAACAGCCCTGCTCGGCGCGGTAGGACAACTCCAATTCGACGTCGTCAAACACCGTCTCGAAACCGAATACGCCGCTGACGTGCGCCTTGAACCAACCCCCTTCACTGAGGCGCGCTGGCTGCCGCCCGACACTGCCCCCGACCAGTTCAAAGGCGCTTACATGGGCAGCAACGTCCGCGTCGCCCTTGACGCCCAGAACAATCCTGTTCTCCTCTTCCCCGACCAGTGGAGTGTCGACTACTTCCAGGAAAAAAATCCTGACCTCACCCTCACCCGTTGCTTTGACCTGACCACCGAGTCAATATGACCAACGAAACCCACGATCAAAATAAGCAAGCAGACCAGGCTAGACAAGTTGTGGCTACGCAGGCTGGCGCAACTGGTAAGACTGACCAGGCTGAAGTTACTGCCAAAGCTGCCCAGACCGCCCCTGTTGCCCAGGCCGCCCCAGCTGCCCAAGATGCCCAGGCTGACCCAACCGCGCAAGTTGCCCAAGCCGCACAGATAGGCCAAGCTCGCCAGACAGCCCAGTCCGCCTCAGCCATCCAGTCCACCGACCGCGACGACTTCCATCCCTCCCACTACCCGCTCCTCACTTTCCCCGATGAGGCCTGGCAGTGGTTCATTGATGCTTGCGCCGACCTCGAAATCCCTGTCGATGACTCACGCCGCGCCATTGTCGAGGCCATTTACAGTCATTTAGTCGGCGTCAATGCTTGGCTCAACCTGACCCGCATCACTGCGCCTGCCGACTACCTGAAATTCCATGTCTTCGACTCCCTCACCGTGCTCAACTTAGTCGCCGCCTTTACGCAGCCCGGCGACACCATCGTCGACCTCGGCTCTGGCGGCGGCTATCCTGGCCTGCCCCTGATGACTTGGCTTCCGGAGCGCCATTGGGTTCTCGTTGATTCCCGCGCCAAAAAAGCCGCTTTTCTCAAAGAAGCCGTCAAACTAACTCCCTGCGTCACTGCCGAGGCTTTTGCTTTCCGCGGACGCGAAGCTGCCAGTGCTTGCCCTGCCCTCCACCACCGTTGCCAGATTGTCGTCGCCCGCGCCGTCGGCCAGGCTGATGAACTCCTCATCGACGCCGAAGCCCTCCTGGACCTCAATGGCGTCCTCATCCTGCTCAAAGGCCAATCTTATGCCGGCGACGAACAGCACCGCTTCCATCATGCCTTGGGGCGACACGGCTTCAGCCTAATGGAGGAGCAAACCATCGCTCTCGATGAAACCGACCCTGACCGCTGGGTCGTCACCGCCATCAAATCTGAACAACGCCCCCATTCCACCACCAAAGCCAAAAACAAACCCAAGCGACAATCCAAAAACAGGTAATGTACGATTTTTTACAATGAACACTTTGTAAGCCTTAAGGCACCGTATGTAGTTCAAGCTTTAGCTTGCCGTATGTGCCTCGCTAGCACGAGCATGTAGTTCAAGCTTTAGCTTGCTGTACGTAGTGCAGGCTTTAGCCCGCCGTATGTGCCTCGCTTGCACGAGCATGTAGTTCAAGCTTTAGCTTGCCGTACGTAGTACAGGCTTTAGCCTGGGGATAGTATCCAATACTCTTCACTTAACGCTTTGTAACCACACAGACGATTCAACTCCATAAAGCCGACCTTGGCGTCCTTGGCGCCTTGGCGGTTCAATAACGAGGAACCAACCGCCAAGGACGCCAGGCAATTGGAGGAAACAACA
>JAAZKI010000174.1 GCA_012799905.1 Lentisphaerota bacterium
CGAGGGGCGAGGGGCGAGCGTAAGCTTGGGCTACGCTGTCTACCATGTCCACTTCTGTCCACGTCCACTCACCACTAATGTCCACTTCAGTCCACAGTCCATCGTCTACTAGCGTCCATTAAAGTCCACTAGTTGTCCATTGTCCACTGTCCACTAAGACGTCTTATCCGGGCAGTCTGGCGCCCGCAACTCGCTGGAACCCCAAGTATCAATCGGTGACCGATTACGAAAAAAGCATTTTTAGTCAAGTCACCACGCAGATTGGCGAAGTCAGCTCATTTTCGGTCACCCTGCGGCAATCATGACTCATAAATACCGTCCTGGCGCTGGCGCGGCGGTGCACTGACAGCGTTAATATTGTGTGAGATTTTGCCGGCGGCTCGGCAACAGAGGCTGCGGCAATGGAAAAACAGGTAAAAGAAGATATATTATAAAATTTCCGGCTTGGTTTTCTAGCAGGTCGGAGGCTTTGAAAGTCCGCAATTTAGAATTTTGGAAAGGCGACAATGGTTTCATCGTTGATATTTTTTGCGCAGGGCGGGGGCCTGACCAAGCTCAATCTGGTCCAGGATTTGGCTGCGGTTATGCTGATTGCCGGCCTAGTGGCGGCGTTGTTTCATTATTTCGGATGGCCGAAAGTCATCGGCTACATAGTGGCCGGCGCTTTGATTACGGTTTCGCCGTTCAAGGACTTCCTGATTGCTGACGAAGGCAGCGTCCTGGTCTTGGCTAATCTCGGCGTCATCTTCCTGATGTTCACGCTGGGAATGGAACTGAATATCCGCAAGTTGAAACGGATTGGGCCGACGATTTTTCCGACCGCTGTCTGGGATGCGTCGTTGATGCTTCTGGCCGGCTATGCGGTTGGACGCTATGTCTTCAAGTGGGATATGCTCCCTAGCCTTTTCCTGGGGGCGGTCATCTGCGACTCCTCCACCACTCTGCTGGCCAAGAGCCTGGAGGAGATGGGGTGCTCGAAAGCTAAATTCGCCTCCATCATTTTTGGCGTCACGCTCACTGAGGACGTTCTCACTATCGGCGTGATGGCCATCCTCAGTGGTTTGGCGCTCACCGGGCAGTTCCAGGCCGCTGAGTTGGCCAAGCAGCTGACGCTTCTCACGCTGTTCCTGATCGGCGTGCTGGTGTTCGGACTCCTGCTGTTGCCGAAATTTCTCAATCGTTTGGATCGTCTCCGGGATGATGAGACGCTGTTGGTGATCGTGCTTGGGATTTGCTTTGGCGTCTCATTTGTGGCTGAAAAGATGAATTTCAGCTTGGCTTTGGGCGCTTTTTTGGTTGGCGCGGTAGTTGCTGAATCGTCGGTTCTCAAGCGCGTCCACGACCGAACTGGGGTGCTGCGCAGTATGTTCAGCGCGGTGTTTTTCGTGACTATCGGCCTGATGGTCAATCCGGCGCAGATGTGGCAGTACAAGTGGGCGATTCTACTGATGGTTGTCGTCGTGCTGGTTGGCAAGACGGTCAATTGCATGGTCGGGGCGTTTGTCACTGGCCAGTCTTTTCGCGACTCGGTGCAGATTGGCGTCGGTCTGGCTCAGCTCGGCGACTTTGCGTACTTGGTCGCCTTGTTGGGCTTGACTCTGACGAATCACGCTTCGCCCTATCCGGAGATGTACCAGATTGCCGTCGGCGTGTCGGTGATCACTACCCTCATCAATCCGTTTTTGTTGCGTAATTCCGTTAAGTTAAGCGGCTGGCTGGAACGGAACATGCCGGCTCGGTTGCAGCGCGCCTTGGATAGCTATACGCGCTGGGCTGAGCGAACGATACATCAGGTGGAGAAGGACCCGAACCGCGGCGTGATGCGTCGCCATCTGATTTGGTATCTCCTGGATTTGGCCATGCTCGTCGTCGTTTTTATGATCGCGCATTATTTGGACGGCAAGCATCAACTTTGGCAGGGATTTCCCGGTTTCATCAGCCGATATCGTTCTTTGCTGCTTTGGGTTTGCAGCTGCATAGTGACCTTGCCTTTTTTGGTCAATGGTTTTCTGCATGCCCGCCAGCTGGGGCGCGAGTTGGGGAAAGTGACTGCGCCGCAGGTGTTGTCGGATCGTTGGGCAGCTCCGCTCCGTCGTTTGACCACGATGCTCATCATTTTGTTTGCCATGTCGCTGATGGCCATAGCGTTCTGGTTCCTGAGCAATCTGCTGCTGCTGGATCGCTGGATTTTTGGAATCACGCTGGTGGCATATGGCGTGATTTGCTGGAAGAGCTGGCATAAGGTCAAGGCTGTGGCCCTGGAAGGCCAGAAGACGCTGAATGATGTCTTGAATCGTGAGGATATTTCGGAGCATGAAGACAGCGACATGCTGGAGGCGCCGGCTGGAACCCGGATGGTGCTGGCAGAAAACTCTGGCGCCTGCGGCATGACGCTGGGTGAATTGCGCTTGCGCAACCGCACCGGCGCCTCCATTTTCCGCTTGCAGAGAACGGACGGCAGCATCCTGGAAAATCCCGGCGCCGAGGATGTGCTGAAAGCCGGCGACCAGGTCTACTTAGTCGGCTCGGAAAGCCAGCTGGACGCGACGCGCGAGTTGTTGGCGCAGAGCGAGATTGCGGTACTGAAAGCCGGTTTTGTCGACATGCTTGAGCTGCATACCGAGTCTTTGGTGGTGCCGGACACCTCGCCGGCCTGTAATCGTCGTCTGGCTGACGTGCAGCTTCGCAACCAAACGGGCGTTTCCGTGGTTCGCATTGAGCGTCAGGGCCAGGTGGTGACTGCGCATCCGGGGCCTGATGACGTGTTACAGTCGGGCGATTTGGTTTACATCTTGGGCACAGACGCGCAGCTGGCTAGCGCCAAGGATTTCCTGCTGGGCATCCCGGATGAGCATGACGGCCAGGCCTTGATTTGACATCGCGGCGATAGTCAACGTGCAAGCCACTGTGAGAACTGCGTGAATGGAACGGGCGTCGCGTCGCGTAGAGTGGCCAGCCAGCAGCGGGGAAGGACGGCCGTATGATTTATTTGGACTATGCCGGCAGCGGCTGGCCGCGGCCCTGGTTGGGTTCGCGATATGCCGAATACGTTGCCGCCTACGGCGTTAATCCGCATGGCGGCAGCTGTTTTGCGGAAGAGTGCCGGCAAGCGATCCAGATGGCTGAACGGCGGGTGCTGCGATGCCTTGGTTTAGAAGAAGGCGAGGCGAGGATCATCTGGACGAGCGGCTGCACCGAGGCCTTGAATTTGGCGGTCCAAGGCAGCCTGGGCGGCTTGGATGGCGGCATCGTCGTTGATGGCGGTGCTCATCCGGCCATGCTGGAGAGTTGCCTCGCCTGGCGCGGTCGCGGTGGCAGTTCGGTTCAGGTGACGGCTCTGTCGGCGGATGGGCAGATGCAGCCAGGAGATGACTTCCCTTTGCCGGCTTTGGCAGCGGCCAGCCATGTCAACCATGAAACCGGCGCGAAGCAGGATTTAGTGCGCTGGCGGGGGATGTTTGGCGGTCGTGGCCGTAGGCGACCATTATTGCTGGTTGACGCGGCCCAGAGCTTTGGCCGTTGCGATATTC
>JAAZKI010000306.1 GCA_012799905.1 Lentisphaerota bacterium
ACAGGATGACTTGGCGGCCGACGCCGAAGCGGCTGGCCAGGCAGCGGATGCTGCCCAGTTTTTCACCTGGCAGCAGGCGGCCGGTATAGATGCTTTCGCTGATCCGGCCGGCGATCTCCCGGGAATGGGATAAGCGTTCTTTCAGCGGTGGGTGCATAAAGAAACCGTTATTTGTACTACTATTGATTAATTTCTTGTTTTTTGTGAAAGATTATTTTCCAATCAGCGCTTATGTGTCGCCCCTCCAGGGCTCCCAATTATATTCCGCCTCACCCAGGGCTGCGCCCGCCTCCGGCGTGCTTGCCCTGGGCTGTGTTCTGACGGCCCCGTTGGGGCCTTTGCCGCTTCGCGGCTGGTTTTTCCATACAACACACCCTAAAAAAATCTGCGTCATCTGCGTCATCTGCGGATAAAACAACAATACTCCGGTGCAATATTTTTTCCAGGGATATATTATTCCTTATCCTTATTTATGGCCGTCCTTTACGGCCTATATGCCATCCCTTAATCCATAGCAAACCGGTGTGTCTCCATGAAACTTCTCATGTTCACCAAGCTGATGCCACAGCGCTCCATCGAAGAATTGGCCCAGGTCGGCCGGCAATGGCAGCTGGACGGCTTTGACCTCTGCGTCCGCAAAGGCCACCCTGTCGATCCCGAACACCCGGAAAAACTCCTTTCCACTGTTAAGATTCTCCGGGACAACGGCCTTGATGTCGGCATGGTCACCGGCGAAGGCTCTCTTCTGCGCCCTGACCAGCCAGGCACAGAACCCCTGCTCGCCGCCATGGACGCCGCCAACGTGAGACTGCTCAAACTCGGCTACTTCCCATTCAATCCTGACACGATGGACTATGCCACTGAATTGGCCCGCACCCGCGCTGCCATCCTCTCCTGGGGGCCGCTCGCCCGCAAGTACAATATCAAAATCTGCTACCACACCCACAGCAACAAAAACATCGGCCTGAACGGCGCAGCCATGGCTCATCTGCTGCAAGGCCTTGACCCTGAATATTTCGGTGCTTACATCGACCCTGGCCACCTCCGCGTCGAAGGCGAAGATTTTGCCATGGCTGCCAAAATGCTCAAGCCCTGGCTCAGCATCGTCGCGGTCAAAGACATGATCATCACCCGCGAAGAAATCAACGGCCATGGCAAAGCATCACGACACTTGACTCCGGCTGGCCAAGGCATGGTCAACTGGACCCAAGTCTTCGAAGTCCTCCGACAATTCAATTTCCAAGGCCCCGTGAGCATCCATTGCGAATACGGCGTGCCAAAAGAAGAATTCGATGCCTTTGCCCAGCAGGAAGCCGCCTTCTTCAGACGCTTTGTCTGAACCCCAATCTAACGACGTCTGACACCTCAACAGCATGGAAAACGCCCCGGCCAATACTCCCGACAGCGACCCGCCGCCGTCCCGCCCAATGCTCTGGACGGCGACACGGCCCGGCGCTCCGCCGGTCGCCTTCTTCGGAGTGCTCCATTTCGGCGTGCCTGACATGTATCCGCTGCCGCCATCGGTCGAAAACGCCTATGCCGCCGCCGATATAGCTGCATTTGAAACTGACTTGCGGCAAGTGTCCTCGCCGGCCTTTGCAGCGTCAATCCAGGCGCGGGGCGCCCTGCCCCCGAATGAATCACTGCCCAACAAACTGTCAGCCGACACCTGGCAGCGCTTGCAGACCGCCGCCGCCAGCCTGGGATATTCCCCATCCCTGCTCAGCACGCTCACATCCTGGTACTGCTCCTCCACCCTGACCTCAGCCGCACTGCGCCGAAACGGCCTGGCTTCCACCCTCGGACTTGACACCTACCTGTTTTCACGGGCGACCGCCGAAAACAAAACAATTCACTGCCTGGAAACCCCTGAGCAGCAACTTGCCCTGCTCGCTTCCATCAGCGCTGAATCCGACGAGGTGATCATCCTCAACCTGCTGGATGAATTGGAAGCCATGCCTGACTTCTCACGCCATTTGCTCACGCTGTGGCGCCAAGGCGCTGCCGCGCCCCTGGCACGCCTCATCACTCGCAGCTTTGCCGACCATCCCGATCAGCGAGAACGCATGCTGAAAAACCGCAACGACGCCTGGTACTCGCAGCTGGAACGCCTGATCGACCAAGGCCACCGCGTCTTCGTCGCCGTCGGCGCAGGACATCTGGTCGGACGCGGCAGCCTCCTTAGTCTGTTCCGACGACACCACTTCAAAGTCGTCCAGGCAGAATAATCTGCCCTGTCTTGTTTGCGCGCCTTGAAAATCTGCGGCATCTGCGGCACAAGCTTTCGGCAAAGGCTTTCTAACTTTAACCTTAACTTCAGCGAGAAACCCCATGCAATGCGCCTTTTCCTCCCGGTTTCGCCTGTTTGGCAAATCCCTACTGACAATATGCCTGCTGACGGCGACAATCGCCGGCCATTCTCTAACCGCCGCTGACATCGCTCTGGTCAATCCTGACTTTGAAGAAGTCGACAGCAAAACCGGCTTTGCGCGAGGCTGGCGCGGCAACCTGTCTGCGGCGGCTCAAGGCGCCATATCTATAGACGACCACTTGGCAGCCAGCGGCAAGAGGTCAGTTAAATTTGACATCACCCAGGCCGGCCCGAACCCAGCTACCCTCACCCAGACCATCAAGCTCGCCGAGCCACTGGCGACTCCAGTCAAAGGCAAAATCTCCTGCCGCCTCTATGCTCACGAGGTGACTAAAGGCGTCGCCTTCCTGGTAATCTCGACCACCAACCAGGACAAAGCCCGCGCCCAATGGGTGAACACCGGCAATCATCGCGGAACCTTTGACTGGAAGACAGTCACCCATGACATGGAATTCAATCCAGGCACCACCGCCATTACATTCTCGTTCCGGATGAGCGGAATCGGCGCACTGTGGATTGATGCGGCGCAACTGCAATTGACAGTGCCTGAGACTGGTCAGGATACGTCCACTCGGCTCGACTTCACCGGCGAAGTCAATCCACGCACTGGACTGCCGGGCGTCTGGCTGGAAAAGAAATACCACGGCAATGAAAACGTCTCCGCAGTCAGCATTGAAACCCTTGACGGCCGCACTGCCGTCCGCCAGCAATGGTCTGCTGGCGCCGCCAAATCCGGGCTGACCGTGCTGCTGCCGGAAGCCTACGCCAAACAAAAAACCGTCCGACTGCTGGTAGAAGCAAAAACTGCCGGCGCTGGCGAAGCTGCCATCGGCCTGGAATGTCTGGACACCAGCGGCAAAAACCTCGGCGAAATCCTGGCGCCCGGTGTCGCCAAAGAAAACTGGTTCACGCTGGACAACACGTTCGTTCTCCCGCCAACAGCCAGCCAGGCGAATATCCTGCTCTTGAACACCGGGGCCGGCACAGCCTGGTTCGCCAGCGCCGTCATCCTGCCAGGGACAGACGACGCCAACGCACTCCGACTACGCGAACGCATGATCGAAGCAAAAGTGTTCCCGGTCTGCACCTCGCCTGAACAACTGGAAGGGCCGCCGCAATTCAACACCTTTGCCGACAGCCCAACCAAGCTGACCTTCCATTTCAAGGGCAAAGGCTCACGCCTGGTCAAGCCGGCCCTGCTCATCGACCTGCCAGCAAATGTCCGCCTGGCTGACGCTTTCGCCAGCCATCCCTCCCAATGGCGCGCAGAAACCTTTACCAGCCAACCCCTGACCCGACCAGAAGGCGACTACCGCCGCTGGCGAATCGAAAACCCAAGAGGAATGCGCTTAGCCAAGCCCGACGGATTCGCCTACCAACGCCGCGTTGTCCTGGGCCTGATGCCAGAGACGCCAGACGCTGTCAAAAATGGCCACCTGGTCTTCTGGCACCTGGAAAACGACGGCCAGGCCGATGTGGAGGAATCATTCCTGCTCAATATCCTGCCGCCAATGCCAAAAACCCCAAATCCAAAGCGCTTTAAGTTCTTCCGCTGGAACTATGAAGACCTGGCCTTCAGCCGTGACGATGTGCTGCTCGCGTCGCTCCGCTGCATCGAAGAGGCCGGCTATAACTGGTGTATCCGCTATGGCAATAATCCCCGCAACCAGGAAATCTGCGCCATGCTCGCCAAGCGCGGCTGGCATTTCATGCTGGCAGGCTCCCTCTCTGACAGATACATCCCCAAAGACGAAAAAAACGTCCGCGTCATCGATGTCACTGGCAAGGAAATCGACCGCCTGTGCCCTGAATACATGGTCAACGACCCGGCCTTCGCCGGGCGACGCGACGCCTTGATCCTTGAAGGCATCCAACGCCGCAATCCGCAACCGGGTGACGTGCTCATCATGGACAGCGAAGACTGGGCGCCCATGGACTGGTGCTTCTGTGACCGCTGCCGAACCAACTTCGCACGCCGAATCGGACTCAACCAGGCGCCTGACGCCGCTGTCATCAAACAGCAATACGCAGAACAATGGCGCGATTTCCGCGTTGACAACGCCATGGGAAAAGTCAAAATGGTCTATGATGTGGCCAGAAAGCATTTTCCCTTCCTGCTCATCGGCGACTACAACTACGTCGTCGACTACACTAAACCAGACTACAAAAACCGCTTCTACGCCATTGCTAAAGACGCTCTGCTCAATGAAAAATACCAGGACATGCATCTGCCCAGCTACTACCACGTCCTGGACGCCACAGCGTTCGATATGATGCGCATTGGCCTGGACACGCTGACCAAGCCGTACTATCCGATAGTCGCTGTTGATGGCGCAGGATCGTACCTGACGAAAGACGAAGTCCTCACCCCGCCGCGCTTTCGCATGATGTGCCTGAACGCCGCTGTTACCGGCTGCCCGGGCGTGGCCATCTATCCCGGCGAACGCCTTGACGGCATGTTCTACCTGGCAGCCGACCAGGTCATGGCGGAAATCGCCGCCGTGGAAGACTATTGCCTCGACGGCAAACTCGTCCCCGGCCCGACTGTGACCGCCAAGCCCTTCCGCACCGTCACCACCCAGGCTGGCGGCAAGGAGATGACCCTCAACTATCCGCGCTGGGAGCAATTCTTCCGGCACAACACCCGCGAACTCGGCAAAAACCGGCTGATCTCACTGCTCAACCACCACGCAGAACTGACCGCCTATGTCGAAATCGGCCTTGACCCGGCCTGGGCCAAAGCCATCATTCGCGATAAAATCACCAAAACCGTCTATGCTGTCCCAGCCAATGCCACTACCCTGCTCGTCGCAGTGCCGCCACGCGACGCCCGCCTGCTCGAAGTGACATACGACGCTGACCCGGCTGGCTTCACCCCAGCGCCCAGCCAGGAAGACATCAAAGCAGCTTTCCAACGCGATACCGAAGCCTTCACCGGCGGCCCAAAGCAGAGCAACTTCAAGCCCCAAAAAGATGGCAGCATCGAACTGGCCTTCACTGACCATGACAGCGACGGCATCCTCGAACTGGCTATGATCACCCCGAACCAGAAGCTGATCATTGACGCCGAACACGGCGGCGGCATCCTTGACTGGCAAACCGGCGATATCCGCCTCTGCCCTGACTACAGCCGCGGTCAAATCATCGCTGACAACCGCCTCTGGACGCCTAAAGCCGCCCGTTCCGACGCCTCCGCCAAACTCCCCTGCCAAGTGCTGGAAAGCACCCTGCGCGACCAAACTGCCATCGTCACCCTCCGCCGAACCTTCGACGCTGTCACCCTCCAACTCGACAAAACCTTCACTGTCCCGGCGGAAGGCACATCTTTCCGCGTCGACTACAAGCTCACCAATACCGGCCAGGAACCACTGCACATCGCCTTCTGGACCAGAAACATCCTCAATCCCGGCAACCTGGCCAACACCCTCCTGGATGGTGACGTCCGATTCCCGACCGAAAAGGGCTTCCAGCTCGCTGACCGCAAGCAAGACTCAACCTTCGTGCTGAGCAATGCCGCCAAACCAGAGGACATCGGCAATCCCCGTCGCGGCCTGGCCGATGTCAGAGCCCTGCCCGGGCCTGCTTATGTCGACTTCACCGGCAGCAATCTCCATGTCGGCTTGACGCCCGACCCGCAGGGCCTCGCGGCGTACTACCTCTACAACTACCAGACGGTCTCCACCCAAGAGTGGATTTATCTGCCCGTCACTATCGCACCCGGTCAATCGCAAACCTATCGCGAAAATTACCAGCTGGGCCAAGGAACGTCACCAGCTCTGAAGCAGAGGCCGTGAGCCCAGCCCGACCGCTGGAACACAAAACAACACCATACTGCAGATAAAAAACATTGGGTTCTCGCCCTTGGCAAAACGCAAGAGGCTATCGGCACACAACTGCCGGCAAAATTCCACTTGCAAAAAAAT
This sequence comes from Lentisphaerota bacterium, assembly GCA_012799905.1. GTDB lineage: Bacteria > Verrucomicrobiota > Lentisphaeria > Oligosphaerales > Oligosphaeraceae > JAAZKI01. The sequence goes on from JAAZKI010000306.1 coordinate 6,295, forward strand.
CCACTATGGGTCAGTCTTCTGTAGCGCCTCTACAAGGCGCCAGTTCTGGGGTATGCCTCCCCCCCAGGCTAAAGCCTGGGGTTAAGCATGGTTAAGTGCCTACGGCGCAAAAAGATATGAACGGCGTGGACATGGCGGCCAGTGTAGTCCAAACTCACTCTCGCCCCTCG
>JAAZKI010000295.1 GCA_012799905.1 Lentisphaerota bacterium
ATCAGACTGAAACGATTTATCCGGGAACTAACTTGAAAATGATTTTCGAGGCGGCTGCGGGCAAAATAAAATCATAGAAAACGCGAGTTGGTGCCAGTCTAACTTCACAGGGGTTCAGTTATCTGACGTTCGAATGCTTCCGTATGCAAGAGGCAGGAAGCAGACCAGTCGGAGAAAAAAGACGGAAATAGGCGATGGAAATTCTGAATGTTACAATCTGCACACCACCCAACTCTAAAAAAGTTCGTGCTTTTTCGTGCCTTTCGTGGACTATAGCGTCTACAACCTAAAATTTATGTGTCACCCTTACAGGGCTCCAAATCTATGCCATCTCACCCAGGGGGCTGTGCTGCGCTTGCCCTGGGCAAGGCGGAATAAGCCGGTTGCCTCAGCTGTAGAATTTGACGATGGCTTCCCAGCCTTCTTCGGGCGTTTCGCAATAGGTGAACAGCTTTACATCGCCGGGGGAGACTAGGCCATGCTCCACGAACACGTCCCAATTGATCAACTCTTCCCAGAATTCACGGCCGAAAAGAATAATGGGCATGGGAGCAATCTTGTGGGTCTGAACCAGGGTCAGAGCTTCAAACAATTCATCCATGGTGCCATAGCCGCCGGGAAAGCAGCACAACGCACGAGCGCGTTTCAGGAAATGCATTTTGCGGATGCTGAAATAATGGAGGAGGAAGCTCAATTCCGGGGTGATATAGGGATTGGGGCGCTGCTCAAACGGCAGGGTGATGTTCAAAGCCGCAGAAATGCCGCCCATGTCAGCGGCGCCGCGGTTGCCGGCCTCCATGATGCCGCCACCACCGCCCGTAAGCACGACGAACTTGCGGCTCTGACAGTCCCGGCTCTGGCATTCCCGCGTCACCAGGGCGGCAAAATCACGCGCAAGCTGGTAGTAGTGACTGTCTGACACCATCCTCTTCGCCTGTCTGACGGCCGCTTGCGCTGACTCGTCTCCAGGGCGTTCTGCCAAGTCCCGCTCTGCCTGTTCAAGCCGCTTTTGCGATACTTCCGGAGGCAACGTTCGAGCGCTGCCGAAAATCACAATCGTCGAATCGACGTGATATTTGTCCATAAAGATATCAGGCTTCATGAATTCCAGCTGCAAGCGAACGCCTCGACATTCTTCGCTCTTCAAGAACTGCAAGTCTTCATACGCTTTAATCGGCTCTGTCGCCGCTGGCGCCGCGCCTTGATATTGTTTTGCCTCCATGCTTTTCCTCTTTCCTGTCTCCGGTTTCGTTACTGTTGTCTCAATAATAAAAGGGACGCAACCACGGCGGAAAATCACCTCGCCTGCAATTGCGTCCCCTGTCTATTCCTGTCTAGCCCCGACGCCTCACATCACATCGGCGGCGGGCCTTCCATGCCAGGCTCCATGCCGGGTTCCATACCGGGCTGCTGAGCTGCCTTAGCCGCCTGAGCTGCCCGCCAGTCTTCAGCCACGTCAATCGGCATCCACTCTTTCAATTCCGTGACGTATTCGTATTCCGCTTCCTTAAATTTGGCCTCGGTGATTTCTTTCCGCAGCTTATCGCCGACTATCTTACGCATGGCGGCATAGAGCAGATTGACCGTTTCCTCGCGGGAAATCCATGCCTCCGGATTAGGATTTTTCAACGAAGCATTTTTTTGGCGTCGGTCTGGGACATAGAATGCCTTGAGCAGTTCTCCTGGCAGGCGGTCTTGTCGTTGCTCGAACTTAAAGTTCTCGACTCTGGCGTCATAGATGCGCTTTTCGCGCTCTACATATTCCTTGCGCAGCTTGGCGTTGACTTCCTCATAAAACATCGCCTGATATTCCTCTGGGATGTCATCACGGTGAACCCAGCGCCGGTGGATGCGGATGCGCTCCGCAGTGATTGCCTGCACTGTGCCATCAACATTCGTATTGGTGCCGCGGCCACCTCGTACCGTAAAGGCTACCTGGTCGCCAATGCCGCTCATTTTGAATTTCTGCTCAATTTCCTCAGCCACCCGTTTTTGATGCTGCTTAATCGGAAATTTCTTGGCTGCCTCTGCTTCCAGGACTTTCATCAAGTCCGCCTCAACCTGGGTGACGGTCTTCGGGCTCTTCTGGATGGGCCAGGACCACGGCGGCTCCAATCTCCATTTGACCAGTTGCTCCTTGACGATTTTTTCCTTGGTCACGAGAATGTCAAGCTGCTTCTTGACTTCCAGCTCGATTTCCTTCAAAATTTCCTTGCGTTCCTGCTTCCATTCATCTTCAAAATCAGCCTCAGCCGCCTCCGGCGCAGCTGGCGCAGGAGCGTCTTGGGCGAAAGCTCCGGATGGCAGCACTATCATCAGCAGAAGAAGAAGAAGAGTCGGCAACCATTTCATACGTATGTTCACTAAGCGCATAGTGACTCCTTGTATAATATTACACGCCTAAAACTGCGTCAAAGTTGTGTATAAAGCAATATAACTATGGAAATGTAATCCATCTGTTCAAGACGGCAAAGCCGACTTGCACAAAAAGTCGAAGCTTACCCCCGAAAAGCCAAAAAGCGCCGCCCAAAACATCTCCTTCCCATCACTATACTGCCTTTGACGACGTTGTTCCATCTACCTGAACAAGCGCTTCAATTTATCAAACACCCCACCGCGGCGGCTACTGGCCGGACGGCTGCTCTCCTCCTTTGGTCGCAGCTCCACGGGTAGCCAGGCCTGGGTGCCGTCGTCGTAATAAAAACCATTTTCTGTATAGACTTCTTCGGCAATCTCGGGCGCCAGCTGCTGCTCGCAGGCCTGGCGAGCGGCAAACAACCGATCAGCGAACCAATCAGACTCGGAAATCCAATTGGCCGGATGTAAAAACTCCGGCCCGTTCAGCTCTTCCAACGGTCGATAGCCGTTCTGGCGCAGGATTCCGGGAAAAGTTTTCCTCCGAAACCGTCGAGAGAAATCATCCATGCGCAGGCGGAGTCGCCGCGTTTCCCGTTCCACGTATTTAGTTTGGACTTCCTGTGCTTGCTCGGGAATAAACCGCGCCATCGTATCACGGTCAAGGTCGACGGCGTTCACCCAGCGGTTGGCAATCCGAATCCGCGCAGGCGTGACAGTCTGCAAGCGACCGGTGATCTCATGGCCCATTTTCCCAGTAGTCCGTATCGTCACCTCATCGCCGACTTTGCAGTAACCGTACAAACGCTGCGCCTCTTGCTTGATTTCCTCTTGCAGACGGCTGGGGTATTCCTTCTCAAGAGCCGCGTTATGAGCGGCCTCGGCCTCGGCAAAAACCTCATCCAATCTTTTTTTCGGCGTGGCGACGGGCCATTTCAGTCCGCATGCCAACGCGACCTTTTCCGGCTTGACCTCACGGTCGACTTCCGCCTGCACGCGCCGCTCAATCTCCGCCTGCAAGCGAGACCGTTTCTCCTGCCAGCTGTCATCCTGCGCACAAACCGCTGACGTCAAACCGACCAGCAGCAAAATGACGGCCAGGACAGGGTTGAATTTATTTTTAATTTGCATTGCGACCTCCTTGCAGCATTCCGGGGGTTCGCTAACAGGCGTCGATGCTGCCAATCACGTCGATTCCATGCTCCGCACCCCTACTAGAACTAGGACACCGAATCGACGCCGTAGTTGCAATGGCCTCTAGCAGCATGAACTCGCCGCTTCAGTCATTGGACGCCTGACCGCGCTGGAGCGGCCGGGCCAGCGCTATCATCACGAAGACGGTTATTATCCCAGCGACGATGAAAACTTGGTTCGGATGCATTTTGCATGGATTCAGTAGCAGCCAGTGAACACCTGAGGCTAGCAGCATGGACACGCAATCCAGGGCGTTCATAGCGGCCAGATAACGTCCGCGCTTGTCTTCCGGGCTGCGTTTCTGCAAAATCGTATTCAGCGGCAATTGGTAGAAGCCGGTGCTGAATCCCAGCAGCACTGTCACCGTCATGCTCAGCCAGACCTTGCTGATAGTCAATCCCAGCAGCGCTGCCAGCGCTGCCATCATGAAGCCAGCTGGCAGCACGTACCGCGTCGACAGCTTGCCGCGCAACATGAAGCCACAGGCCACACTGCCCAGGCCGATCCCGAGAGCGGCAGCGCCCTGGAAAAAACCGACCAGTCGGCCAGTGCCGGCCATTTGGCCCTTGACCATCACGGCCAAGTTGCTCTGGAACAACACCCCCATAAACCAGAAATACGTGTTGCCGAGAAAGCAAGTCATCAGCAACGGGTCGCGCCGCACTTCCAGGAGGGTGCGCAGATGCGGCGTCAAGGGATCGATGGCGCAGCGGGTGGAGCGATTTCCGGACGGCGTCCTGGTTATCCCATAGCTGGTCACAACGCCTAAAATCGCTACTAAGACACAGAAAAACGCCGCATTCTGCAATGTGTCCTTGAACTGTTCCGACAATTCGCCGCCTGCCCAGCCGCCGAAGATAATGGCCAGAAACGTAAATAGCTGAGTAGCGCCATTGCCGCGGGGAAGGTGCTTTTCAGGCAGGACTTCCGGCAGAAAACCATATTTGGCCGGGCTGAAGAAGGCGCTTTGCGCACCCATCAGGAACAGCACCGGCAGCAGCCAATAGATAGCGCCTTGCCAGAACAGCCACCAGCCTAGCAGCATAATCACCACTTCCAACCATTTCGTGCCAATCATCACCTGGCGCTTGGAATAACGGTCGGCCAAAAAGCCTGCATATCCGGAAAACAAGAGATACGGCAGGATGAACACGGCCGAAGCCAAGGGGACGTAACTCTTGCTGGCCTCGGGCGACAGAACATTCATCGCCGAGCAGATGATCAACAGCTTGAATACGTTGTCGTTGAAAGCGCCCAGGAACTGCGTGGCCAAAAAGGCCTTAAAGCCCATGCTGTGCAAGACGCTGGTGCTGGATGCCGTTGCTGGCTTGTTCATCAAATGCCTTTCCTTGCCTGCTAAAGCCGCCCGACGAAGCGCTCAAGGGAGGGCGAGGCAATGTACGGCGCAACTCGCCCCGGGCGCTGGGCGATGATGGCCAACAGCGCCCCTTGGGACAGGCGGTGCTCTGCGGTCAGCGCGCGCCGACCGCCTGCAAGCAGGCTTGCATATGGCCGCGCGCTTCTGCTGCAATCGCCACGCAGGCGGCCAACTCATACTCCTTGGCCCCAATCACCTCCAGGTCGATCGGGCCGTCATAATTGTATTTGCGCAAGACCCGGATGTAGCCGAGCAAATCAATGTCACCGCGACCGTTGGCCTGCATCTCCGGCTTGCCCGGACTCGTCTGCCGGCCCTTGCAATCACGGATATGGACATGCTTGATCCGGGAGATGACGGCGGACAGCGCGTCAACCGGATTCTCATTGGCGCGATAGATGTGGCTCGGGTCCATGTCCAGGCCAAAGCTGGGGTTGGTGATCGCTTCCAGCAGGCGCAGCGTTGTCGGCGTATTCCAGACTGCGGCCTTGACGTGAGCCTTGGCGCACAAGGTCACGCCGTAGCGGGCTGCCATGTCAGCCAGGCTGCCGAGGCTGTCAACCGTCTTCTGGAAGGATTCTTCGTCATCCATGACGCCTCCCGGGCCGCAGTTGACGACTGGGATGCCGATGGCAACCGCAGCCTGGAAGGCCGCTTCCATGATCGCCGGGTCTTGGCTCGGCTGCTCCATGGCCTGAATCGGCAGCTCATAGCGTTCTGACAATTCCCGGATTTTCGGCGCCTGCTCCTGCCACTGGGACAAGTCAATGTGGTTGCTCATGCTGCCAATCGCTGACAGTTCCACAGCATCATAGCCGCAGGTCTTGATCCATTTAAAAGCGGTTTCCAAGTCATGGCCGCCAAACAAAACTGTATTGACACCGATCTGCATTGTTCTTGCCTTTCTCAAGGTCCAGGCTGGACCGTCTGTACTACTATCCGCCAACTTCTTGTTTTTTGTGAAAGATTTTCTTCAAAACGGCGTTTATGTGTCACCCCTGGCGGGGCTCAAAATTATAATCCGTCCACCCAGGGCTGCGCTCGCCCTTGGCGGGCTTCGCTTACCCTGGGCTTTTATGTTGTAGCCC
>JAAZKI010000579.1 GCA_012799905.1 Lentisphaerota bacterium
GGTTTCTTTAGCTGTCCTGTCTGGCGACTCGGACAGAGTGGGGATTCAGGTAGCCTCCCGCTTGGCATGAATGACCTGAGAGCCGCCCCAACCTCGTAGAGGTGGCACCATGAGTAACCCCAGGTGAAGCGGAGCGGAACCTGGGGGTGAAGCCCCCCCCAAGCTTGAGCCTCGGAGAGGCGGCACAAAAGCACCGATTGGAGGAAAATCTTTTCCAAAAAACAAGAAGTTGGTCGACAGTAGTACGAAATTTTGTTAAGGTTTTTTAACCACGGATGGACACAGATGGACACGGATTTTTTATAGGGTTGTTTTTATAACCACGGAATACATAGTAACACAAGGATTGCATATTGTCTGGCGTCCTCTTTACCATTCAACTGCCAGGCCGGCGCAGTTGATGCCGCTGCCGATGCCCAGCATAGCCAGTTTAGCGCCAGGCTTCAGCACGCCGGCCTCCTCAGCAAGAGCGCAAGTGACTGGCAGCGAGGCTGAACCGCAGTTGCCTAACTGCGGATAGCTGGCGAAATTTTTGGCTGGGTCCAGGCCCAGAGACGAAAACAGCAGCGCACTGTGGGCCTTGCCGACTTGGTGCGTGCAGATGACGGTCGGGTCTTTTTCGGTCCAACCGACTGTCGCTTTGAGTTTTTGCCACATGTGGCCAGCGACTTCGATGCCGCGGATCATCAGTTCGTGCGAGTCAGTCGCCATGAGTGGAGCGCTGTTGTCAGTCATACCGCCTTGAGCATCGCCTTGGCACAGGTGGTTGTTAGAGCTGTCTACGCAATGGGCGGCTCCAAGCAGGCGGTGTCGTGATTGGCTGTGGGGCAGGGCGCGAACCAGGATGGCTGCGGCGCAGGAGCCGATGGTCAGGGACGCGAACTGGTCCTTAATTGTCCGGCGGGTGAGTGATAGGTCGGCATTCATGCAGGCGACCGTGTTTTCGACCAGTGGCCTGGCGTTTTCGCCGCACACGGCCAGGCCGGTCGTGATCTGGCCGAGTTCGATCATGTTGGCCAGCATCAGGACGCCGGAGACCATGCCCAGGCAGGCATTGGATAAATCGAAGTTGAGCACGTCGCCGCCCAGGCCCAGCAACCGATGCACAGCCGTCGAAGTCGCTGGTTCGACAAAATCCGTGGAGACCGAGCAGTGGATAAGGCATTCCACCTCGCTTGGTTTGACACCGGCTCGCGCCAGGGCGTCGGCGCCAGCCAGAGCCGCGCCTTCGCTGGGCAGGGCGCCTTTAGCCCAGAACCGCCGTTCGCGGATGCCGGTCATCAGTTCAAGGCGTCCAACGTGCAGGCCGATACGGTCATACAAAGGTTGCAGCCATGTCTCAAGCTCCTCGGAAGTAACCACTTCCGGGGGCAGGGCATAGCCAAAAGACTCCAGGCAGACATGTTCGTAAATCATAAATCGTTTTCCGGAATTCAAGCGGCCAGCGGCGTGCATCGCTAAGAGATTCTGCCACCGGCGGTCAGGTGTCGTGATGAGGCGTCACTCGCCCAGGTGGCGGCGGTCGACAAGATAGGCGCACGTATCTTCGATTGCGGCTTCGAGCGTCGTCAACGGCGCAGTGTAGCCGGCCTTGCGCAACTTGCTGATGTCCAAGCAAGTATAGTATTGATAGCGGTTGCGCAGTTCTTCCGGCATTTCAATGTATTCAATACGGACGGGTCGTTTCAGGGCTGCAAACGTCGCCCGCGCCAAGTCGTTCCAGCTGCGAACTGAGCCGAAGCCGATGTTGTGCAGGCCGCAGGCTGCATAACCGGCGTCTGCGAAAAACACGGTCATGGCCGCAGCGTCCTTGACGTACAAGAAGTCGCGCACTTGCTCGCCATCCGCATATTCGGGACGGTATGACTTGAACAGCTTGACGACGCCGGTGGCGGTGATTTGCTCAAAGGAGCGCAGCACCATGCTGCGCATGTGGGCTTTATGGTATTCGTTCGGGCCAAAGACGTTAGAATACTTTAGACCGACAAAGGATGCGCCAGAAAGCAAGCGCTGCGACAGCCAGCCGCGCTGCAAGAGCCATTGGTCAAACAGCTGCTTGGAATAGCCGTATTTGTTCAGAGGGCGGAGTTTAGACAGGCTGCGGTCATCGTCAAGAAAGCCGTTTTCGCCATCGCCGTAGGTGGCGGCGCTGGAGGCGTAGACCATCCGCAGGCCGTTGCGGGCGGCGAATTCCGCCAGCATTTTGCTGTAAGCGAAGTTGTTTTGCACCAGGTAGCCGGCGTCAACCTCGGTAGTATCTGAACAGGCGCCCAGGTGGATAATCGTCCTGATTTGCTCGCGGTACGGCAACGCATCCTGTGTCATCAGCTGTTGGAAATGGTCTTTTTCATAATAGTCAAAGAAACGCAGTGGCCGCAGATTCAGCCATTTTTCCGACTTGGACAGATGGTCGACCACGACGATGTCATCGCGTCCGAGCTGGTTTAAATGCCAGATTACGGCGCTGCCGATCAATCCAGCGCCTCCTGTTACCACTATCATCGCCTGCTCCTTGTCATCGCTTCTGGCCGCCCATTGGCCAAGGGCGGCTTGATTTATGTTGCTATTTTCCTTAATATGATGGCGCACGACGACTTTGGCAACAAAGACAGCGATTCTTTTGGTAATCAGTCACTCATTGAA
>JAAZKI010000613.1 GCA_012799905.1 Lentisphaerota bacterium
AGCTTACCACGAGATTTCACACATTAACAAAAATTTCCGTATATTCCGTGTGTTCAGTGGTTAAAAATAGGTTGCGTGCGGGGAATCCGCCCTAAGAGAATTCCAAGTATCAATCAGTGACCGATTACCTCAAAGCTATTCTGGCTTGACCTGGAGCAGCAAATAGGTCGGGAGTCCGACCACGTCGTAATGGCGAAGCACAGCGGCGATGATATCGCTATTAGCGGCATCCGCCTGCACTGCCACCTTCACCCAAGGCTGCATCTTCTCGATGACTGCTGGCGCCTTGAACGTCGTCGCCTTCATGGCTGTGCAGCTTTTGCAGGTCACGCCCCAGAAGTCGAGAAACAACGGCTGGCCAGTCTGCTCAGCGATTTGCATCGCTGCCACGAGGTCAGTATGCCACCCATCCGGCGTCTGGGCAGCATCAGCAGTCGGCTGCCGAAACAAACTCACCCCAAGCCAGGCATAATAGGCTGCCACCAGCAGAATCAAGACGCCCATGGCGCGCTTGATGTGTTCCATCCATGCCCCGGGGCGCGGTAGTTTGGCCATGCCAGCCCCCAGCAGCGGCCAGGGCAACGCCATGCCGACGCCGAGCAGAAACGGCAGCACCAGCCCAACCGCATTGCCACGCGCCCACAAGTCAGCGGCCAGCAGCAGCACCCAGATAAGCACCGGCGCCACGCAAGCGCCTCCCAGCACCGCAGCCACTGCCCCAAGAGCAAAGACGCCGACCAGACCCAGTGCCCCGCCCTTGCCGTCCCTGACGCTGCTCCGCCGCCAGCGCGAGAAATCGATAACCAGCACGTCAAACATCGCCAAGGCTAGGATCACGAAAATGACGGCGACAGACAGGTTGAACCAAGGCGAGGAGTTAAGGCTGCCGAAACGACTGCCGGTCAACACGACCAGGAGTCCCAGTCCGCCATAGGTGAGAGCCATGCCCAGACCATAGACGCCGCCCCGTCGGAAACCGTGCCCCTTGCCGCCGGCCTTGACACCAGCACCGATAATAGCCAGGTTAATCGGAATCATCGGTAATACGCAGGGCGTGAGATTCAAAAGCAATCCTAGCGGGATGACGAGAAGAGCGGCCAGCAGCAGCCCATAGCGCGTGAAGACGCGGCGCAGGATGTCGGCTTCTGCTTCAATGCCCTCCTCCGCCTGTTCAGCCCAAGCCAGAAAAGCGTCCTCATCCATGTAGCCGGTCGCCCGGCCGCGTTCCTGAAAGCGCTGCGCCAATGCCAGCCAGGCGTCAGCGTCACTCTCTGCTGCCGGCGCCTCGGCCTGGGGGTCCGCAGCAACGACAGCCTGTCCTTCCGCGGCTTCACCAAGCGTAAACTTGACGGTTTCCGGGAGCATGCAGACGCCGTCGCTGCAACCTTGAAAACTCACCGCCACTGTCAATGGCGTGGTCAACGCCCCTTGCAAACGGTATTTCCGCGTGAAATCACCCAGGAAAACCCGTGATTCTTCGCCCTCCTGGACGACCGGCTCGTCTCCGCCAGCGGAGATGACCTTCACCCCAGGCGGAGCCGTGACTTTGAGCTGGTTCTCGTAAATGTAAGAATTATCCGCCATCGCGAAGGTGACGGTCAGCAGCGCTTCCCGGTCATTCCGGCGCTCCCATTGCACAGAGGGCGTAAACAAGGCTGTTTCCGCGTCCTGCGCCATCATCGTCATCATCACTGCCGTCAAAACGGCTATCGCCAGCCAACAGGTCTTTTTCCAAATCGTCATATTCG
>JAAZKI010000153.1 GCA_012799905.1 Lentisphaerota bacterium
AACACCATCGTCATCACCTTCGGCGCAGAGACGGAGGGCTGGCCGCAGACCGGCGTCCAATTCCGCCTGGCAGTCAACCCGTTCGCCGACAGCGTCTTTGGCGACGCCGTCGGCCATAACCCGCTGCTGGCAGACTTCCTCGTGCCGTCCCTGGATGCACCGGACCCGACCAGGTTCGACTGGCCGCTGGCCGGAGATTACATCCGCGACGACAACGATGACCTGGCCGTCAAGGTGCACTGGGGAGATAATCCGGCTGACGATGGAGCAGACTGGAAGCTCAGCATATTTGCCGGACATACTTATGACCCGGCTGCCCCGCTGGCCGAAGTCGAGGGCGATGACTGGCAGAAACTGACTGACCCGGATGCCGACGTCGACCTGGCTGACTGGGCTGTCCCAGGGCAGTATGCCTACACAATCGTCCTGACCTATCTGTCCGGCGGCGTTGAACAAACCGTGAGGGCGGCATTCTTCTATGCTGCCGCTGACGATGTCGAAGTGTTCGCTAACTTTGTCAACGACGGCGCAAATCCTGGCGAAGACGCTGACCAAGTCCACTACCTGGCCGGCAAACTCGCTGCCAATTGGACGGATTTCGCGGCTGCCAATGGTCGGCCGGCAGCGGCAGAGTACAGATACGCCTTCGCCGTCCAGGGCGAAGAGCCGGCGGCCTACAGCGCGCTGACTCCGAATCGGTTCGGCGAAGTCGACATGGACCTCAGTGACCAGGAGGGCGTCATCTACGTGGCCTTTGTCGAAGCCTTTGACGCGGACGGCACCTTGATCGCCCGCGCCACTTCAGACGGCGCACAAGTAGTGACCGAGTTGAGTGACGCGCAAGCGCCGATCATCGCCTTTGGCTACCCGAAGGACGGCGTTGAACTTGACGCGGATATCGATGAAACGACCTCACTGACCTCGCTCGGCTTCAACTTCCGCGCTTCGGACAACCAGGAGGCTGACACTGGCATCGCCCAGTACGAATATCGCCTGGTGCGCGGCGCCGAATCAGCCCTGTGGTCGGCTGACAACGCCAACAAGCAGCTTGATTTCGGCCGTACCGGCTATGCCGCAGTCACGGTTGACAACCAGGCATGGATCATCGGTGGCTACAATGGCACCCAGGCACTGGCCACGATCAACTACACGCCGCTCAACCAGGACAACGTCTGGTCCTCCCGCGAATGGGCGACCTTGGCGACTGGTTCGTTGAACACCCCGCGCGCCAACTTCGCCTTTGCCAAGCTCGGCAATGGCGACTTGCTCGCGGTGGGCGGCAGTGACGGCTACCATAATTACTATGCGTCGATAGAGCTCTTCTCAATGGCCACCAAGACCTGGCGCACCCTGCCAGTGGCCTTGCCTGAACCGCGCGTCAATGCGCAGGCCGTTGTCGTTGACGACAATTTGGTCTGGATCATCGGCGGTCGCAACAACGCCGGCGTGCTCAGCTCCATTGTTCAGATCGACTTGAGTGATCCGGCCACCCCGGTCGTCACCATGCTGGATTCGACTCTGTCGGTCGCACGAAGCTACTTCCAGACAGCGTTGCAGACTCGCGCTGACGGCAAGAAGGTCGTTCTGGTCATCGGCGGCAAGACCGGCTCCGGCGGCAACACCGTCGTCTATCCTGTCATTGACGTGTTCTCGGTTGAAACCGGTGCTCGCAGCACCACGGAATTGGCGACAGGGCGCTTCCTGTCGGCCGTGGTCAGCGTGCCTCTGGCTGACTCGGACGCGAATGACGTCTGGGTGCTGGGCGGCTTTGGCGCCGGCCTGGCTTGCCTCGATTCGGTGGAATGCATTCGCGCGGCCAATAGCGCAGTGATTGCCCTGAGTGACATGAACTCGCCGCGGGCAGAATTCGCTGCTGCCTGGCTCCCTGATAGCGAGACAGTCATCGCGGTCGGCGGCTCCAGTGACGCTTTTGGCAGCGTTGCTGACTCGACCGAGGTCGCGCCCAGCGATGGCTCGCGCTGGGATTTGGCCACCCCCCTGACCAAGACAACCGGTCTGGTCGGCCACTCCCTTGCTATCGCCGGCGTCGGCGACCAGGCGCGACTGGTCGCCTTTGGCGGCCGCGACGGCACTTACCAGTACCTGAAGGCGACCGAAAGCCGTCGGGTCATCGAAGTTGCCTTGCCGTGGACAGCGGTCGCGGTCGAGCCGCCCAGGGCAGAGCTGGCAGTGTCGCGGAATATCACTGGCTTGGCGCTTGTTGACGGCGCAACTTATACCTTCCAGGTGCGTGTCACTGACGCGGCCGGAAATACGTCAGTGATCGCCAGCAGCGATGGCGTGCTGGTGGACTCCACCCTGACGCGGGCGACCATCACCTGCGCTGCTATTCCGGCGCCGGTCGGCAATGTTCCGGGCCAGACGGCTGAGAACGTCTACTCGGTCACGGTCGGCGGCAATGGCGTGCTTTCCTATAAGTACCGCCTGACCAGGGATGACGCTGTCATCAGTGATTGGTCGGCTGCTTGGACGCCGGTCGGCACCAAGATTGCGTTGACGCTTCCTGACCTCGGCGACTATGAGCTGTCGGTCATCGGCCGCAGCGATTCCCGCGAGCAGCTCCCCGGCAACGCCACTATGGCCAGCTGGACGATTGTGCTGCCGCGCGCTGTGGTGGTCGCCGGCCTGCCGGTTCCGGGCGGCAAGTCCTATGTCACCAGCCCGGTGGTCACGATTGGCGGCGCCGGCGTCCGGCAGTACGAGTACGCCTTGGATTCCTTTGATGACGCCGCCTGGTCAGCGCCTGCCCCGGTCGAGACGCCGATCACGTTGACCAATCTGGAGCCTGGAGACCATACCCTGTATCTGCGCGGCTATTCCTTCAGCAATGACCAGACCCGCGCAAATCGGACTGTGCATGCTTGGACGGTTCTGGCCCAGGGCCTGGTTCTCGAATTCACGCCGTCTCTGCCTCCGAGCATGGACGTGCCGGTCACTGCCGGCACGCAGTTTAACGTGCTGGTCAAAGACCCGGCCAATCCAGACAATCCTGACGCAGATGACATCGAGTCGTACTTGTACGAGTTGTGGCGCGATGGTCAGCTGATTGCTACCGGCTGCACTGCGGCAACGCCAATCCCGCAGGCAGAACCCATCGTCTTGGCCGACCTGATGGAAGGCGATTACCTGCTCAAAGTCAAGGGCTATGCTATTCTCGATGATGCCTGGCAAGACCTCTTCACCGAGCAAGCCTTTACCGTGGCCACGCTCGGCGTGCCGACGTTCACGCCGGATTTGACGATGTCAACGGTTGACACCTACCAAGTCACGGTCGACCTGAATGGCCTGACCAACTACAAGTACGCACTGCTGCGGCAGACTGCCGACGGCGATGAAATCGCTATCCCGGAAACAAAGGTCGCGGTTGACGACGAGGCTGACCTTACCTTTACGGTCGGCCCCCTGGAAGCCGGCGTCTACATCCTGCAACTCTGGGGCGGCGACGGCGTTCCCGCTGATATCTATCAGCCGATTCCATTGGAAACCGAGATTGCGGTCACCCAGACTACGCCGGTCGGCCCCATCCTCGGCGCGACCTTGGCAGCGCCTGCCGCCAGTGCGCCTGTGGCTGCCGGGAACATAGACCTGGAATTGACCTTCACGGCTAAACTGATGGCGTTGCCGTCACCGGCTGACTTCATCGTGTCCGGCGTCGTTGTCACCGCAGTGAATGAGGTCGATGATCTGAATTGCACCGTGACCATCGCGCCGGACTTCCCGGCCGATGCCAACCAGGTGATGGCGACCGTCCAGCTCGCTGCCAACAAGGTCTACGGATTCTTCACCGGCAATGGCAATGCGGCGTCGAATACCGTCTCCGTGTTGATTTATCGCGACCAGGTGATTGCGCTGACCTTGACAGCGGAAGGCGTTGACGCAGATGATGCGCCCACCGGCGAACTGCTGCCGGCCGAAGGCGTTGACATCAGCGACCACTTTGCGGTCAATGTCCTGATCCAGGCTGAGGACGCCTTCAAGGGCGGTGACTTTATCCTGAAGTTCGATGCGGACAAGTTCCGGCTGGTCGGGCCGCTGCAAGAGGACGGCGAGCCGGATGCGCAAGGCAATATCCCGGTGGACGGCGCGGCCGCAATCGCCGATGACTTCAACCAGCTGGAAGTCACCATTGCCGACTATGTGTATGACAATGGCAAGATTGTCGGCTTGCGTCTGGCCGGCGCTGCTGCGCCCGGGGTTGACATCCGCACGCCTACCTTGTATGCGACCCTGGTCTTCCAGGCGATCGGCGCGGCGGACGGGGCTGACAGCGACTTCTTCACCGAAGCCGGCCAAAGCGGTCTGCTGCTGAATTCGTACGGCCTGGTCGGCCCGGCTGGCGACGCGGTCGCCTTTGGCGCCTGCCAGGTGCCGGTGACATTCGTGGCGAATGGCCTGGCCATCGCGTTTGACCCGGCGAGCGTCAATGAAGGCGGCGTCTCAACCATGACGCTGACTCTGGACTACGCGCTGGACTACGACCTGGTGGTCACCATCAACGATGAGGATTATACCGTGCCGGCCGGAGAGACTTCAGCCAGCTTCGCCGATATCCCGGCTGAGGCGGACGACCAGCTGCTGACCGGCGATAGGAAGACTGTGTTCACGGCGACAGCTGTCAACGACGACTCGCACGTCACCAGCTTGGAGGGCGTGTCAGCAACGCTGATCGCTCTGGACGACGAGGCCGAAGGGATTACCTTCACCATCACTGATCCTGACAGCGGCGACGAAATCGATTCGATTCCTGAAGACGGCAAGTTCCGCCTGACTGCTGCCTTGAGCGCAGGCGTGACCGCAGCGGCTGATGCTAAGTTCGCGCTGGCGTTCGGCGGCACGGCCGCAGCCGGCACCGACTATGCCATCAGCGGCAATTTGGTCATCGCAAATGGCGCCAACGCAGGTTCCATTGACATCACGTCCTATCCGGATGGCGTTGTCGACACGGGCAAGACTATCAAGGTCCAAGTCACTGGCTTGACCATCGGCGCGGCTGGCGCTGCGGCGAACTTTGTCGCACCAGCAGTCATGACCGTGCAGGTCAAAAACATCGACAAGGTGACTGGCGATATCGCCGTAGACGATGAAGGCGAGAGTGACGGCGTGGTCGATATTGACGACCTGCTGTTCTTCCTCAATCACTGGATGGCCGTTAAAGATGATCCGGAAACGGGGCATAACTATGACGCGTCCTGTGATTTCAATGGCGATGGCATAATTGATCTTGATGACCTTCTCATCCTGCTGAATAACTGGACAGATGATGGCACGCGCTCTGGTGCGCCGGCCGTCCGCGGGGACAATGTCCTGGCCGACGTCACGGTTCGCTTGCAGGAAAAGGACGGCAAGACCTCGGTCGCTCTGAATGACACGGTCACCATCCAAGCGTTTGTCAGCACCGATTGGCACGGCGGCCTCAGCGGCGGTCGCGTCGACGTCAATTACACGCCTGGCGTACTGAGTTTCCACGGTGACTTCAACCACAAAGAGGTAGTCAAGAACTTTACGTTGCAGACGCAGGGCACCCTGTATGACGCTGATGGCCTGATCGAAAAAATCGGCGGCGCCAACCTGGGCGGTCTGGGCTATAACACGGAAGTTCTCTTCCTCGAATTCACCCTGGATGCCGCGACCCTCGGCGAGGGCGCCGCGACCGTCAGCTTTGGTGACAAATTTAACTTCAGTACGCTCAGCGGCGGACCCACGACAGCTGACGGAACTATGGGCGTCATCGTGGCGAATTCCCTCACCTTCACCGTGACGGACCCGACTGTGGCGCCGCCGCAGCCGGAATTCGCGCTGGCGTTTGAGAGGGAATACACCGACGGAACCCGCGCCTCGGCCAAGGCCGAACTCATCCTCGGCATGGTGGAGGGCGCGAGTTTTGATATCACCGATCCGGAAGACAGCCCGGCTGATCAGTGGTTCGAGGGCGTGTACTATGTGGCCTTTGACGAAGAGGGCCGCAATACACCGCTCAAGTGGGACTTCCGCGGACTGTCCGACGCAGAGACCTGGAATGTCATCGGTCGGTTGCCGGCCGGCTCCAGCCTCAAGCTTGACTGGTCGCTGTCCCTGTCCGGCGATGATCCTGACTACTCCATGCCGGAGTACTTTGACTTCTCCATCGTCTTCCCGACCGGTGGGGAAATCGATATGCGCTCGGCGGAGGATAAGTACATCGAGTTCACCAACGAGGGTGAGGCCGACATGGACTTCACGTTTGCCGTCAAGGTCGTGAAGCATGTCGACAAGGTCTCGCACACCTATCGTCTGCAAGGCGGCTGGAACCTGATCGGAGTGCCGTTCGAACTGGATGAGAACAGCCACGCGCTGCTCGCAGCCCTGGAGCCGATGGGCTATGATTCGGCTACGGCTGCGTATGTCAAGGACGTCAATCAGTTCGTCCCCGGAGCGGCCTATTGGGTCTTTGTGCACGCGAACCTGCTGACCGAGGGCGTCTATAACATGACGCTGCGCGGCGCCGAAGTCGAAGACCTGACCGTGCCAGTGCGCACAGGCTGGAACCTGGTGTCGCCGCTCTACAGCAGCGACTTGGTCAACGCCGGCAATCCGACGTCAGACACGATTCCGACAGTTTGGTACTGGACGCCGGACGGCTATCGCTGGCTGCTGCCCGGAGAAAACGCCAAGGTCGGCGTCGGATATTGGCTGAAATCATCGGTTGACGGCAGAATCTGGCCGCTGCCATAAACGAACCAACGACCCACAACTAAGCGCCCCTGCGGGCAATGACCGCAGGGGCGTTTGTCTTAGAGGGCGATTTTTGCCATTTGCCGGTTAGTTTGTTTTATCCGCAGATTACGCGGATTGCGCAGATTTTCTCGGGCGTTTGGGAACTCTGCGTCATCTGCGCAATCTGCGGAGGAATTTGGACGCATACTGACCGCGTCGAGCTCTCGCCCCCTTCTCGCTCTCTTGCTACGCTCCGCAAAAAAAATGCTGTTATCTGTTGTTTAGCCCAAAATTTGCAGAAAAAAGCGCTAGATTTTTCGTATTTCTGTGAATCTGTGTTATCTTTTAAAGGTTTATAGCCAAAAAAGGCGAAATTTCCCGCTTAATTCTGGCATGAAAGATGCTTGTTTAAGCAAGGACATATAGTTCTGGAGAGATTTCCTGCAAGCCGTCCTGGATGGCTTCAGGTGGTCTCTTTGGTCGTCTTGTTTTGTGAGTCAGCAAAAAACAAAAATTATCATAAGACAATGTATCACGGCATTCATTCAGACAGGAGAACGAGAATGACGGCAATTTTGAAGAAGACCCCGCTACTGTCCAGGGCAGTGACTTTGAGCATGTTGCTTTTCCTGTTAGCGGCCAC
>JAAZKI010000507.1 GCA_012799905.1 Lentisphaerota bacterium
AGAAGCGCTCCCACTGAACCGGCGCAGCCTGGTCAAGAAACGTCAACACCACCAGAACCACCAGGCTGACATAGATAAACGACCGGGTGCTAAAATCAAAAGCAGGAACAAACGCTGACCCGACCACAGCCGCCAGCGTTATCACGCCGACGTGCCAGGCATCGCCGGAAACCGTGAACACAGCCGCCGCCAGCAGCAACATAGCGCTCAGCAACAGCCGCGACACCGGGTCAAGGCGTGGCACGGAAGATGTCTTGCCCGAGCTCATGACTGCCCCTGCCCCCTTTCTTTACCAAGGTGTGATGAAGAATGCCGGCCGCTACGGCAGCGCGGCAGGCTTTTTGACTTATTCCTTACTATACCCGCCATCAAACGCAAACAAAAGGCGACTTCGAAAAAGTAAATGCACGCAGTGCGTGAAAATGTGCGTTTACCTTTTCTCAATCACAATTGAGCATCTTTTCCAACTTGGTTTTGAGCATCTTTTCCAGCCTGGCCCTGCGCGTCTTTTCCAACTTGATTTTGAGCATCTTTTCCAACTTGACTTCTTGAAATTGCAGTCTAAGTCATATATAATTTTTACATAAAACAAATAAAATTGTTACTAAGCATTTGCTTGGCGAAAAAGGGACTCGTTTCAGTGGTTGTATGTTGTCGGGCATTTGGCAGGTCTCCTGTCGAGTCCGGTCAACAGGAGGGCATTTTCCTCAGGCTAAAAACAATCCGGCAGCCTGGACTATGCACGCCGCCTGAAGGCTTACCAGTGTTCATCCAAAATTTTGTGCACTACCCATGAAAAAGGCTCCTTCAACAGGCAAGACAGGATTGCGGGCAGAGGCGTTGGCTCTGCTCAAAGACTTGCGTACTATTATCAGCGAATCCAGCCCTGGCCGGATGTTGCCGAGTGAATGGACCCTGGCGCGTAAATATAACATCTCCCGCAATACTGTAGCCAAGACGCTGAAAATACTGGTTGATGAAGGGCTGATTGAGCGGCAGGTCGGACGCGGGACGCTGGTGAAGGGCAAGTCGGTTATTACCTTCCTGCTGCCCTGTCCAGATTTTTTGAGCAGTCATTTAGACAGTGCCTGCATCATGCGTGATCAGATGCAGGGCGCCATGACGGCTGCTCGTGAGCGCAACCTTGGTTTTGAGATGATTGCGGTCTCGCCCACCAACGACCCTAACCAAATCGATTTTTCGCAGCTGGGGCATATCAATGCCGGAAGCATGGTGATCCTGGGCAATTGGTTCCGGAAGACTTTCCCATTGCTTTTCGAACGGCAAGCACAAGTAGCCATGATCACCAAGGGCGTGTTCCCCTACGGCTATGCCCAGTATGCCAAAACCTGGCATCGGCTTAACATCGATTGCAACCAAGGAGTCACGGCAGCACTTGACCTTCTAGTCCGGCAGGGCTGCCGCAAAATCATCCTGATCGGACAATATATCGCGGAGGCGCGGCATCCAGTTGCCAGCGCCTATCAGAAATACATGGCAAAAAAAGGCATGCCAGCCAAAATTTTGGAGCTGCATTATGAAGATGACGAATCAATTATTACTTTGCCGCCCAATATCATTCGTCACCGATTTTCACAGTTCTAAATTAACCCTAAATTCATGAAATTGTCGCGCCGGAAAACGTGAGCCGTCGATTACCCATCCAGGGGATTTTCTGCGCGTCGAAGCTCTTTCCCATTTCCAGCAGCA
>JAAZKI010000099.1 GCA_012799905.1 Lentisphaerota bacterium
AGGCAAAATCATACACGCCGGGGACTTTTTCGCATTTGGCCCAGCCGCCCTGGAGGCGGATCGTCTTGATGCCAAGGGGCGCGATGTACTCTTTGTACTGCTGATAGTCAGCAAAATCGCGATCAAGAACCTCGCAACCAAGCGTCCAGTTCGAGCCGGCAATTTCGGTTACGGAGCGGGGCCGCAGGGCGCCGATGCGGGGCAAAGTGAGGGTGAGTCCGTTCATCATGTACCTTCTCTTTCTTGAACCATCTTGGCGGCGTTGCCGCCGCAAACAGCGACTGCCACTTGCTGCAGCCGGGTAAAATCGTTGGGATAGACGCCAGCCTCGACTTTTTCGCCAAGCCACCCGCAGAAAGCGCGGCGAAAATACTCATGGCGGACAAATGACAGCGGGCAGCGCGAGTCAGTCGTCATGCCGACAAATACAGACAATACGCCGTAGGCCGCTATCGTTTCAAAGCCGTCGCGCAGGCCGTAAAGATGATCGCAATACCACCACGCCGGGCCAAGCTGGACTTTCCCTGGCGTGCCGTCGCCGGGAAAAGACCCGCTTAACACGGCCAGCGGTGCGCTATCAGCCGGATTGAGAGCGTAAAGGATGGTCTGAGGCAAACCACCCGCACGGCTTTCGAGGTCATCAAGCAAGGCAGCAATGGACGCTATGTCGCAGGGGCGGCCAATGCCGGCAAAACCACCGGCAGAACCGACTAGGCGGCGCAGACGGGAACTCGTGTCGCGCAACGCCCCAATGTGTAGCTGGAGCACCCAGTTGCGGTGTGCGTATTCAGTCGCCATGACCCGTAGTATCGCCGAAAATAGCCGATGGCGATTCTCACTGCTTAGCACCTCGCCTGTACGGAGACGTTGAAAGGACTCTTCCTCTCGACCATCGTGAATATAGCAGAAGCCGTCATCAATGGCATGGTCGGCAAAACGACAGCCGGCACGATGAAAGGCCTCAATGCGCTGCCTGACGGCTTCAGCATACGCAGCAAAGGACTCCATGGCAATGCCTGTCAGGCGCGAGTAGCGTTCAAGAGTGTCCGCAGTCGGCGTAGTGGCATCATCGCCACGTAATGACGGCTTGGCCCAATCTATACTCGCTAAAGCCGTCGGATCGTCGCCGGCCGGAATACATGGCGCGGCGTAGATAACATTGAAGCGCTTGAGCAGGCTGTGGAGGGAAAAAGTCGGCTGTGCGATAATGTCTTGCGCCTCATGCCAGATGCCCTCCGCAGTGTCGGGCGTCAATTCGCGAGTGATCCCAAAGACTCGCGCAAGCTCCAAAGCGCTCCAGGGCTGCAAGGGATTGCCAGTCAACTGCGCCAGGGTGGCGCTCCACGCCAAAAATTTTTCATAATTGTCCGCATCACCGGTGATGAGCCGTTCTGGGACGCCGCAAATACGCATGGCGCGGTGCTTGTAGGGATCAGGGGTGATCCACAGGTCTGTCAGCGTGGGATAATGGCGATCAGTGCGCAACTCCTCAATGGACAGATGGTTATGCCAATCGATGACAGGTAGGGTCGCAACCGCTTGATAGAGCTGGCGGGAGGTGGCTGTAGCAAGGAGATAATCGTCGCAGAGCATAATTCTCTATCGAACTATTTGTTATTCAATTCTAAATCCGTGAAGCAACCCCGCAAAAAATCCGGCAACCTTAACATTATGGTTACAATCACCAATAAGGTTGTCAATAATAAAGTTAATGCAGAGTTCAAAAGAAATCAATTCGAACGACGGTTTTCCCTTGTAAATACCCCTCGCCCCACCTCCGTCCAGTGCCGACACTCGCCCCTAACGAATTATGAATTATGAATTATGAATTATGAAATGCGCCTCAGCATTCAGCATTCAACATTCAGCATTCAGCATTCAGCATTCAGCATTCAGCATTCAACATTCAGACCCTCGCCCCTCGCCCCTCGCCCCTCGCCCCTAAAAAAAGCCCCTCGCCCCTCGCCCCTCGCCCCTCGCCCCTCGCCCCTAAAAAAAAAGCCCCCGGCGGGTTTATAGTCCCGTCGGGGGCTTTTGAAGAAATTGACTGGCAGCGCGCTACTTTCCCGCGCTCTTGAACGCAGTATCATCGCCGCTGGGGCTCTTAACGGCCGTGTTCGGGATGGGAACGGGTGTGACTGCCCCGCCATGACCACCAGTCAAAAGGGGTGACAAGCTTGGACAACAGAGAGGGATGCGGGCTTCATACTTCCAAGGAAGCTTCGAGGCGAATCGCCCGGGCTCCAGGCGGCGCAAGGCCGCCTGCCTGCCGGCAGTGTTGATTCTTTCGGGGCTTTCGCCCCCTCCCCCCGGCCGAACCCGAAGCGGGCAGTCCGGGGGGAATGGCGGTCAAGCCGCACGGCCAATCAGAACCGGTAAGGTAAAGCCATCGCTGGCCTTGCGCATCCGGCCTGTCAACCCGGTCTTCTTCCGGGGGCCTTAAGAGTGCTTGCGCACTGGGACGGATCATCTTCGGGGAGGCTTGGCGCTTAGATGCTTTCAGCGCTTATCCCGTCGCGGCGTAGCTACCCGGCAATGCCCGTTGGCCGGACAACCGGAACACCAGAGGCCGCCCGCTCCCGGTCCTCTCGTACTAGGGAGCGCTCCCGTCAACCGTCCTCCGCCTGCGGAGGATAAGGACCGAACTGTCTCACGACGTTCTGAACCCAGCTCGCGTACCACTTTAATCGGCGAACAGCCGAACCCTTGGGACCTGCTTCAGCCCCAGGATGTGATGAGCCGACATCGAGGTGCCAAACCGCGCCGTCGCTGTGGACGCTTGGGCGCGATCAGCCTGTTATCCCCA
>JAAZKI010000374.1 GCA_012799905.1 Lentisphaerota bacterium
GTTCCGACGTGCAGCGGTCTCAGGAAAGGGGCGAGGGGCGAGGGGCGAGGGGCGAGAGTGAGCTTGGATTACGCTGTCCACCAGGCCCGCAGCAGTGGGCGGCAAATATCAATGACTGACCTATTACGAGCGAAACAATGCCTCGCCTAGTTCCAGCCTTGACTTCTCGGCCGCAGGATATATACTTTAAACGCCAGTCGTTGATGACGCTGTTTGCGCCCGGCGACCGTATTCATCCCATCCATTCCCGGCAAGACGACGGCAGCGCTGCTGATTCCGTCCGCCCTGCCGCATGATTTAAGGCTCTGTTTGCCATGCCCCGTTCTGATATGGTCCAGTCTGTACTCAAGGCCCTTGACATCCTCCGTCTGGCGGCCTCATCGCCGCGCGGTATGCGCCTCAATGAAATCTCGGAGGCGCTGGGCATGAAGACCTCCACGGCGCATAACCTCATCCGCACCTTGTGCGCGCGTGGCTTCCTCAGCAAGGATTCCGCTAACCGCTTTCATGCCGGCAACGCCATTCACGAGCTGTCCAGCCTCTCCACGCGCAACGAAGTCATGCTTCAAGCGGCCGACCTTTTGCGCGAACTTCATGACGACTATCCGTTGGCGACCATCACCTTTTCAGAATTGACCACCGGCGCCATCCGCTGCCGACTCCGCATGTCCTCAGACCGGCCAGGAGAACTCCAGCAGCCGATGGACTATGTGTTCCAACCCTACGTCTCGCCAACGGCCGTCTGCCTGCAAGCAACCGCCGTCAACGCCCTCGAATACGAACAACTCTTCCCCTTTGCCGACTTTGGCGCCGCGACCTGGGGCGCCAGCGAAACTTTCACCCAAGAAAAAGACCAAGTCCGTCAGCAAGGCTATGCCATACGTCGCAAAAACAACGCGACTGCCATCGCCTTTGCGGTTCCGGAAAAATATGTCCTTGGGCTGAGCCTGGAAATAGAACAGGAAAATCTCGACGTCCTGATTGCGGCGGCAAAACAAAAAATCCGTGATTTCCGCGCTGCCCTGGCTTGACCCTTTCGTCCACCTCGGCAACGCGTTTTCCGGGTGCTTCTGCCGCCCGTCCGGTTGCAAGAACGCGTTGCGGGATTATCTTTACCCGTCGCCATTATGCGCTCGTTACCACTCCATGACCAGGGAGATTCCACGCCATGCAAGTGCCGATGCTTGACCTAAAACCACAGTATGAAAAAATCAAAGACGAGATTCAACGGGAAATCGCCGAGCTCTGCGCTTCGCAGATGTTCATCCTCGGCCCCAAGGTAGAGGCGTTTGAACAACAGGCTGCTGCCTACTGCGGTGCCCGCTTCGCCTGCGCGGTGTCATCCGGCTCCGATGCCCTGCTGCTGGCGCTGATGGTGGAAGGCATCGGCCCCGGCGATGAAGTGATCACCTCCCCCTACACCTTCTTCGCTACCGCAGGCGCCATCTCTCGCACCGGCGCAACGCCGGTTTTTGCGGACATTGACCCGGCCTACTACACGCTCAATCCGGACTTGGTCGAGGCCCTGGTGACCCCGAACACCAAAGCCATCATCCCGGTTCACCTCTACGGCCAGCCAGCTGACATGGACCCCATCCTTGACATCGCCCGCAAGCACAACCTGATTATCATTGAGGACGCTGCCCAGGCCATCGGCGCAGAATATAAGAATCGACGCGTCGGCGCTATCGGCGACTATGGCTGCCTGTCCTTCTTTCCCAGCAAAAACCTCGGCGGCTTCGGCGATGCCGGCATGGTGCTGTGCAACTGCCCCGAACGAGCGGAAAAACTGAAGGTCTTCCGCAATCATGGCATGAAGCCCAAATACCACCACCAGTTCATCGGCGGCAACTTCCGCATGGACGCACTCCAAGCCGCTGTTTTGAACGTCAAGCTGAAGTATCTGGACGGCTGGACCGCCAAACGGCAGCAGAATGCCAAAGATTACAACGCCCTTCTTGCTGACGTCCCCGAGTTGGCGTTGCCGGCCATCGCGCCTTGGACCACCCGCCACGTCTGCAACCAGTACATCGTCCGCGTCCAAGCGCCGGCCTCACGTCAAGTGGTCTGGGACGGGCTCAAGAACGCCGGCATCGGCTGCGATGTCTACTATCCCATTCCCCTGCATCGGCAGCAATGCTACGCCAGCCTCGGACTCGGTCAGGGCGCTTTCCCGGAAAGCGAACGCGCTGCGGCTGAGACCATCGCCATTCCCATCTATCCTGAACTCACCGCCGAGCAAAAAGCGTTTGTCGCCCAGACCCTTGCCAGCCTGGTCAAAGGAAGCTGTTCTTGAGCACGCCGTCCCTCAAGCCAAATCACAGCAGCATCGTCATCTTCTGGCGTTTGTTCTGCACCTTTGCCAGGCCCTACTGGTTCCAGCTTTTCCTTGGCATTTCCGCTGGCTTGATTATGGGCGGCGCCATGCACGCCTACCTGCGTTTCATGGACCTTGGCCTGAATGCCCTGGAAACAGGGTACGTCCAAAAAGCCACCGGCAAAGAAAAAACGTCCCTAGTAGACAAACTGAAAAGGAACAAAACCCTCGGCTGGCTCATGAAAGTCACACGCAGTTCCCTGCCGACTAAAGAAGTACCCGCCGACCCGCAGCAAACTGCCTCGGACACCGCCCCTGGGGCGACGCCATCGCAAACCGCCTCCACAGCCGCGTCGTCAGAAAATGGCAGCGGCCTGTTCGGCAAAATCAATGAGTTCACCCGACGGCTGGGCTTCGAAGTCGACCAGCAGGAGGCGGTGACCTTTCCCCTGGTCTGCCTGCTGATCGGAATCATGTTCTTCTACTTTATCGTCAAGGCCGTCGGCGAATTCATCAACCGTTTCTTCCTGCGCTGGGTTGGCGCGCGCATCGTCGCTGACATCCGCGTGGCCCTGTTTGACAACTTGCAGAAGCAATCCATCGCCTTTTTTGACCGGCATGACGTCGGGCAGCTCATCAGCCGCTGCACCTACGACACTGGCGCCATTGAGCACTCGGTGGCCAATTCAGTCTCGGAATTGTGCACGGCGCCGATTATGATCCTGGTAGCGGTCCAGTTCATCATCCAAAAGTCTTTGGAAGTCAAGTTATTCCAGCCGACTCTCATCTTCATTGTCGCGATGCCGCTGTGCACTATCCCCATCTTCCTGGTTTCGCGTTACGTCCGGAAATACCAGCGCCGCGTTCTCCACCGCATCTCTGACCTGGTCGGCCGCATGCAGGAGAATTTCACCGGCATCCGGGTGGTGAAGGCCTTTAACATGGAAGTGCGGGAAAGCGAACGTTTTCGGAAGGAAAACAGAATTTACTTCAAGTCGGTTGTCAAAGCCTTGTTGGCTGACATATTTGTGCAGCCGACCATGCAGATGACCGCCATTGGCCTGGGCGCCATGTTCATCATCCTTTGCTACCACTATTCAGTCTCCCTCGGCACCCTGGCCGTGATCGGCTACGCCGCCCAGCAAGCCTACAAGCCCATCAAGGAACTGGCTAAACTTAACAGCAACCTCCAGAAAAGCGCTGTCGCCGCCGAACGCATTTTCGATATCCTGGACACTGACACCAGCCTGCCGCTGCCCGCCAATCCGGTTCGCATACAGAGCTTCACTGACAGCATTGTCTTTGACAACGTCTCCTTTGCCTATGGCGATGACGCCCCGCCTGTACTTACCGACATCCAGGTCACCATCCACAAAGGCCAGCTGGTCGCCCTGGTCGGCCAAACCGGCTCCGGAAAATCCACCATGGCCTCTCTCCTGGCTCGGTTCTATGACCCCACGGCTGGCAAAATCACCCTGGATGGGCATGATTTGAAAACCTTGGCGACAGATGATTTCCGCAGCCTGCTCGGCATCGTCTCCCAAGACACCTTCCTGTTCAATGACACTCTGGAGGACAATATCCGCTTCGGCTGCCCGCAAGCCAGCAACGAAGACGTCGTCGCCGCTGCCAAGCTCGCTAATGCGCATGACTTCATCGTCGCTGCCCCGGAAGGCTACCAGCGCCTGGCCGGCGAACGCGGCAACTTGCTCAGCGGCGGCCAAAAACAGCGCATCGCCATCGCCCGCGCCATCCTTAAAAACCCCCCAATCCTAATCCTTGACGAGGCTACCAGCGCCCTGGATACGGTGACTGAACAACTGGTTCAGGAGGCCATCACCAACCTCATGCAAGATCGGACTGTGCTCGCCATTGCCCACCGCCTCAGCACCATCGTCAAGGCAGATTTGATCTTAGTCATGGACAAGGGGAAAATCGTCGAGCGCGGCACGCACAAGGAACTCTACGCCCAAAACGGCCTTTACAAGAATTTATATGACCGGCAAGTTGCCAATGCCAATACTTAAAAGCAATCAATCACTAAGACCGTCCTTCATCTATAACCCACCATCACAGCAAGGCACATCATCATGGCTGACGAAAAACTGACCCGTAACACCTACCTGTCCAAAAACACCGGCGTCTTCCCGGACCAAGCCGAGGTCATGGGAAAAGCTTTCCTCAAGGTTGACGACCTGCGCTACGGCACCAACCCACACCAGACCGCCGCGCTCTATAAGCCGGCAGGACGGAAAAGCGTCATCGGTGATATGACCGTGATCAAAACCGGCAAAAGCGGCTTGTCACAGACCAATCTCGAAGATATCAGCTACTCCCTCAATATCGTCAAATTCTTCGACCTGCCGGCCTGCGCCTGCATGAAGCACGTAAATCCCTGCGGCGCAGCTATCGGCACGCCAGGCGAATCCCTGCGCGATGTCTATGTGAAAGCTCGTGACTGCGACCCCAGGGCCGCTTTTGGCAGCGTCATCGCCTTCAACGTCAAGGTCGACGCTGAAACCGCCCAGGAAATCATGAAGACCTTCGTCGAATGTGTGGTGGCGCCGGCCTACGATCAGGAAGCCATCGATGTCTTCACCAACCCAGAGGTCAAGCTCAACAAGCATATACGCATCCTGCAATGCGGCGACTTGAAGCAGCTGCCCCGCTTTGTCGGCGACGATATCACCGGCTATCAGACGTACAAAATCCTCGCTGACGGCTCTCTCGTCATCGCTGACCCGCTGATGACGCATGTCCGCAGCGTCGCTGACTTGAAGCGGGCGACTGCGGAAAACAAGACGCTCGGCATCGTCCAAAGCACATTGGCGGCCACTCCGACGCAGCTCAACGACCTGCTCGCCGCCTGGTACATCAACATCAACGTCCGTTCCAATGGCGTTGTCATCGTCAAGAATGGCGGCGTCCTTTCCGTTGGCACTGGCGAACAAGACCGCGTCGGCGCTGTCGAACAAGCGATTGAGAAATTCAAGTCGAAGTACGAAGGCCGCGAATCCATCCAGGACGCAGTCATGGCCAGCGACGGCTTCTTCCCATTCCCGGACGGCGTTGAAGTGGCGGCCAAGGCCGGCATCACGGCCATCATCGCCCCGTCCGGGTCGCTGAAAGACGCGGATGTCATCCTCCGGGCCAATGAACTCGGCGTGGCTCTCTATTATGCCCCGGAACGCGTCTTCTCCCATCATTGAGGTCACCCTGCCCAGCCAGCCCCTCCCAATCCACCCTCTTTGAAAGCACTCTATTATGTCCGAAAACAGCCCAACCAAGCCGTGGGTCATTGACTGCGACTTTCCCGGCGGCAATATCATCGTCGAACGCCAGGAAGGCGACAAAGCCTGGGTGCGCCATGACCTGCGCGGCACCTCGCCATGGTGGTTCTATTGGTATTTTCGGGTCAAAAACGCCGGCGGCAAGACCCTGCAATTCATCTTCACGGAAAAGTTCCTCATGCATAACCAGGGCGTCTGCGTCAGCGTTGACGGCGGCCGGACGTGGACATGGAGCGGCGCACACGTCCTCAATCCGGACGGTGTTCCCGGCTTCCGCTACATCGTCCCTGGAGGCGCCAGCGAAATCCGCTTTGCCATTTCCTTCCCATATCTGCAAGAGCATTTGCAGCGCCTGCTGGCCGATCTTCCGGCGGTGACCGTCGACGAGCTCTGTCGCAGCCGACATGGCCGCAGCGTCGAACTGCTGCGCTTCGGCAATCCGCAAGCCAAACGCAAGCTCTATCTCACTGCCCGTCACCACGCCTGCGAAAGCAATGGCAACTGGGTGATGGAAGGAGTGTTGCGTGAAATCTGCGCTGACAGCGACGTGGGAGAGTGGTTCCGCCAGAACGTCGATGTGCTGGCCGTGCCATTTGTTGACAAGGACGGCGTTGAGGAAGGCGATCAAGGCAAAGACCGCACCCCGCACGACCACAACCGCGATTATGACGACGACCGCGGCATCTATCCGGAAGTGGCGGCCATCAAGAAACTGGTGCCGGAGTGGTCAGCGGGCGGCAGCGTCATCGCCACTGACTTCCACTGCCCCCTCATCAATGGCCGCCATGCCTACATGGTTCCGGTCGGCGACGAGCGGAACCTAGTCAACATGCGCCGTTTCGTGCAAATCGTCGCTGGCCTCCATCCCGGGCCATGCGCCTTCCGCGAAGAAGACCACGGCAACTTGACCAAAGGCAACATCTACAAAAACGGCATCCAGAGCACTCGCTGGCTCAGCACCCTGCCTGGCATGCTCATGTGCGGCACCCTGGAAACGCCCTATTGCCAAATCCACGACGCCGCCGTCTCCCCCGAGAACCTAATCGTCCTGGGCCGCAGCTTTGCTAAAGCCTACCAAGCCCTCTGGCTCGAATTGACCTAAACCACAACACGCCCGAAAACCAACGCGCCGCCGTTGACAGACTTTGCCTGCGCCGACAGCGCCATACTGCCTTTCAACGCCCTGACCTTCCTTTTTTTAACCATACACTCACCGCCGCATTTCCGCGGCTCTTGCCAACACAACGACTATGGACATCATCCGCCTTTCAGACCCCAAATACCGTAAACGCCTGGAACCTCTCCTGCACCGCAGCGCTTTTGACCCGGTGATTGATGACGCTGTCGCCGCCATCCTGGCCAACGTCCGCGCCAATGGCGACGCCGCGGTCGCTGATTTCGCTGAAAAATACGACGGCGTCCGGCTTTCTCCAGGCGACTTCCGGGTCAGCGCGGCAGATTTAGCCGAGGCCGAGGCTGCCGTTGACAGCGAGACTCGGGAGACGCTAGCCCAAGCCCAGACCCAGATTGTGGCCTTCGCCCGCGAACACATGCCGAAACGCTGGCAATTTTCGCCGCGGCCAGGCGTCATTTTAGGCGAACAATTCGCGCCTCTTGACCGGGTCGGCTGCTATGTGCCCGGCGGCGCTGCGCCCCTGATTTCCACGGTTCTCCACACCGTCACCTTAGCGGCAACTGCCGGCGTCAAGGAAATCGTGGTCACCACCCCGCCTGGACCAGGCGGCAAAGTCAATCCTGCTATCCTCTACGCCTGCCAAGTCGCCGGCGCCACGGAAATCTATCGTTTGGGCGGCGTCTACGGTGTCGCTGCCCTGGCCTATGGAACCATGACCATCCCCAAAGTGGAAAAAATCGTTGGCCCGGGCAATGCATACGTCACTGCTGCCAAACGGCAGCTCTACGGCGAAGTCGCCTTAGACCTGGTCGCCGGGCCATCCGAAATCATGATCATCGCTGACAGCACTGCCGACCCGCGCTTCATCGCCGCTGACATGCTCTCCCAGGCCGAACACGGCTCAGGACGTGAGCAGGCCGTACTCGTCACCACTGAACCGGAACTGCTGGAAAAAGTTCGTGATGAACTGCTCCGGCAAAGCGCAGCCTTGTCCCGGACAGCCTGCGTCAAAACCGTCCTCGAAAAAGGCGTTTTTCTGATTGAGGCCGCCAATTTGGAGGACGCGGCTGATTTGGCCAGCCAGTATGCTCCGGAGCACCTCGAACTGATGGTCGCTGAACCGACTCAGCTAGCGCCGCGCATCAAAGCTGCCGGCGCCATCTTCCACGGCCCCTGGACGCCGGAGCCGGTCGGTGACTTCGTGGCCGGCCCCAGCCATGTCCTGCCTACAGGCGGCGCCGCTAAATTCTTCAGCGGCCTGGGCATTGAGCATTTCTTCCGCCGCATGAGCCTGGTCAGCTACGAGCGCGACGCACTCGCCCGCGAACTGCCGATGATTACCTGCTTCGCCAAAAACGAAGGACTCGACGCCCACGGCAATGCCGCCGCTATCCGCTTTGACTCATGAATTAAGGAATCCACCTATGCATTTCCGTTTCCTGGATGATCTAAATGCCTTTCTGGCCGCCACTTATTCGGCACCGGAAGTGAAGGCCGCCGCTGACCTCTGCCCAGCCGACTTTGCCGGTGACGTGACTGTGTCCTGCTTCCCATTAGCCAAGGCTCTCCGCCGCAATCCAATGCAGCTGGCGCCCGCGGTCAGCGATTTTCTCGCAAAGCATCCTGACGTCCAGCAGGTGGAAGCGGTCAAGGCCTTTGTCAACATCACTCTCACTCCAGCGGCTCTGATGCGCGACACTGTCGCCGAGCCGCAAGGCATCCTGGCCGCGGTCGCGCTCCCGCCTGAAGAACGCCGGCGCATCCTCATTGAATTCTCCGCTCCTAACACGAACAAGCCGCAACATCTCGGCCATGTCCGCAACAACACCATCGGCATGGCCACGGCCGCCATCCTCGAACGCGCTGGCCACGATGTAATCCGCGTCAATTTAGTTAACGACCGCGGCGTCCACATCTGCAAATCCATGATCGCCTACCAGCGTTTCGGCAACAACGCGACGCCGCAGTCAACCGGTAAAAAAGGCGACCACCTGGTCGGCGATTTCTATGTCCGCTTCGACCAGGAATACCGCCGCCAGCTGGCCGAATTGCGCCAGAACAACAAAGACTTGGCTGACAAGGATGACGACGATCTGTTCCTCGAAACTGAAATCGGCCGGGCCACCCAGGACATGCTGAGGGCCTGGGAAGACAACGACCCGGAAGTCCGCCGTCTGTGGACCACCATGAACACCTGGGTGCTGGATGGCTTTGACGAGACCTACAGCCGCATGGGCGTGACTTTCAACAAAACCTACCTGGAAAGCCAGACCTACACTCTGGGCAAGGACATCATCCAGGACGGCCTCGAACGCGGTGTGTTCACCCGCCGCGAAGACAACGCCATCGTCATCCAATTCGATGACCCCAGCCTGGGAACTAAGGTGGTGCTGCGCAGTGACGGCACCAGCGTGTACGTCACCCAGGACATCGGCACCACCCTGCTGAAACAAAACGATTTCAACCCCGACCAGCAAATCTGGGTCGTCGGCGACGAGCAAATCCGCCATTTCAAAGTCCTGTTCGCCATCCTCAAGGCTCTCGGCTACGCCTGGGCCGACCAGCTGACCCATATGGCCTACGGCATGGTCAACCTGCCCACCGGCAAAATGAAAAGCCGCGAAGGAACCGTTGTTGACGCTGACGACTTGATTGAGGAAATGGCTGATCTGGCTCGCGCCGCAACCCTGGAAAAGGCCGGCGATGAAGTGCCTGAAAA
>JAAZKI010000101.1 GCA_012799905.1 Lentisphaerota bacterium
CGGCGAATCATATTCAATGACAGTCCCCTGGTGCCATTAAGCACCTCGTAAGTGCGCGAGAGTGAACCAAAGCAGTGAGCGATGTCTTTGGGCTTGAGGCCATTTTGCTCCATGGCAAATTTTATCGCCTCGACTGGAGTTGGGGCTTCAATCGGGTAATGTTTGTTTTCGTAGTCGGAAATAACCAGTGAAAGCAGCTCAATTTCATCGGCGACGTCGCCGGTTGGCTCCGGATTTGCCAACGCCAGCGCTTCCAGGCGCTCCATAGCGGCATCAAGCTCAGCATCGTTTTTGATGACTTTGATGTTCATGTTACCACCTCCTAAAAATTCATTTTATCGTATTCTGCATGAGTGCCGAGCCAGCTGATAATCACGCTTCCTTGTACATAAATGGCGAGGACCAGAAGTCGGAATTTGTTGCCGCCTAAGTTGAAAATCACGCGGTTATCGGAAAGAAAGCTGGCGCTGGCGAAAGTATTCTTGATATCAGCTGGCGTTTTCCATTGCGAGGTTTCGACAACCTGCACCCACGAGCGTAGAGAAGAGGCTGAACGAGGATGCCTCTCCATAAATTGGACCAGTTTTTTCTTGCCTAAGATGCGCATGATTGTCGTCCTTAAATTACAATGTAAATTTTAACATAGTCCCATTTTGGGATATTGCAACGCTGGTAGGTTACGTTAGGTGACCTTGAGCCAATGATTGCTCAAAACAGCGTAATCGGTCATTGATTGATACTTGGAGTTTTTTTAGGGCGGACTCACCATCTATAACCTTTTTTAACCACTGAATACAATGAATACCTAGGGTGGGCTGCCGTCCACAACCTAATTTATGTGTCGCCCCCACACGTGCGCGTGTGACAAAATTTGGGAGGGTGGCCCCCCTATGGGTGGGTGGGGTCTGATTTCTAAGCCCGCAGGAAAAATAGGCCACAAAACGCCCTTTTTCAAACGGCTTTTTGCAGTATCATAGTGATTTTGTGCTTGAGTAGGATTTTGCATTGCACGCTGGCATCATGCTTTCCATCTCTAGGAATGGCGCCCGGATGCGACCCGATGATTTGTAGGAATCTAAATGAGATAAGGCAAAGGGGGGCGGCGCCTTGCGGTTCGATGTTCAATGAGTGACCGGTTACAACCCCTGTGCCAATGATTGCTCAAAACAGCTTTGCGGACAGGTCGTCTGCTGGCAAAACTGCGGATATGCCATTAAATTGGTTGGTTGACGCATGAATTCCGGCAGCTGTCACGAAATTATGATTTTTGGGCGTTATTCCGTTTATGAAAGAAGAAATTCGCTATTTGTCTTTATGCGGCCTGCTGGGCTATGGCTATGCTCCGGAGAGCCTGGCCAATGCCTTGGCTGAACCGCTTGATTTTATCGGCGTCGACGCTGGTTCGACCGACCCTGGGCCGTATTATTTGGGCAGCGGCAAGGGCTTTGTCAAACGGCTGCAAGTCAAGCGCGACCTGGCCTTGGCCCTGCCAGAAGCCCTGAGCCGGAAAATCCCGTTGATCATTGGCAGCGCAGGGGGCGCTGGCGCGAGGCCGCACGTTGACGCCACCCTTGAAGTGCTCCGGGAAATCGCGGCGGAGAAGAAGCTGCGATTCATGGTTGCGGTCGTGTATTCTGACCTTGATGTCGGCCAGCTGCGCCAATGGGCGGCGCAAGGACGGCTGACCCCGTGCGGCGGCGCTCCGGAGTTTGATCCCGCCTGCCTGGAGCAGTTGGTGCATCCAGTCGCCCAGTTCGGCACCGAGCCGATTATCCGAGCACTGCAATCAGGCGCGGACGTGATTTTGTCAGGGCGATGCTGTGACACGGCGATATTTGCGTCGTACCCGATTATGCATGGCTTTCCCGCCGGATTGGCCTTGCATGCCGCCAAGATCGCTGAATGTGGCGCCTTGTGCGCACGGCCGGTCGGCGCTAATGACTCGTTGGTCGTCACCTTGCGACACGATGCCATGACCGTGAGGCCGCCGAATCCTATTCGCACCTGCACGCCAGACTCGGTGGCCGCACATTCGTTGTACGAGCAGCCAGACCCGGAGTGCTTCTTTGAGCCGGAAGGTATGATTGATATGCGGCAGGCGGAATTTTCGTCGGCTGGCGAGCGCGGTGTGACCGTGCGTGGGACGACTCTGGCGCCAGCGGCAAAGCCGACCCTGAAGCTGGAAGGAGCAGTCCGGCGCGGCTGGAGGACGATTACAATCGCCGGCGTGCGCGACCCCGTCGCCATCGCTAATTTGGACGCCATTGAACAAGGCGTCCGGGCAGCAGTGGCGACCAGCATGGCCGGCGTCAGCAGCGATTATTCGCTGCGTTTTTTGCGCTTTGGCGTGGACGCTGTCAGCGGCGGCCTGGAAGCGCCGCCGGAACCACTGCCGCGGGAGGCGGGTCTGCTGATTGAGGCGATCGGGCCGACTCAGGAAATCGCTGACACGGCGCTCAGCCTGGCGCGTTCCAGCGCGCTGCACCAGGCTTTTCCCAATCGCAAGGCCACCGCCGGCAACTTGGCGTTCCCCTTCTCGCCGTCTGACTTTCACGGCGGCGAGGTCTTTGAATTTGCGTTGTATCATCTGTTGGATACGACTGGACTAGAACTTGATTTTCCCTTTGTGTTGAAGGAGGTTGGCGGTAATGCGGATTTATGATTTGGCGTTTGTCTGCCGCAGCAAGAATGCCGGCCCATTTCAACTCACGGTTGATTTGATGTTCCGGACTGAAGCGGACTTTGCGCGCGTCTTGCAGGCGGCTAATTTCACGCCAGCGGCTATAGGCGCTCTTTGCGACGCTGATCCGGCGCGTATTCACATCAAGCCGTTTCGGCGGATTCTGACGATTAAGGTCGTGCTTCCGCGACGGTGCGGCTCTGGCGGCCCCGGCGATACCGACGTGTATGGCAGCCAGCAGCATTTTCCCCTCGGAGCCATGGAAATCGCATGAAAGACCAGTCCCAACCCCCAGATCAGCCGCTGACCAGTATGGATTCCTTTGAAGAACAGACGGATTTGACGCCGGTTTTGCAGGGCATCCTGGACGACGCGGTCGCTTCCGGCGAGGAATGCGGCTGCCAGCTGACCGTGTTCCGGCATGGCCGACAGGTCGCTCAGCTGTGCGCTGGCTTTGTTGACGAGACCCGCACCAAGCCCGTTGCGACGGATACGCTGTTTCCGATTTTCTCCGTGGGCAAAGGCATGATGACCACGGCGTTTCACCGCTTGGTGGAAGACGGGCTGATTTCGTATGACGCGCGCGTGGCCGAGGTCTGGCCAGAGTTCGGCGGCCAGGGCCGGGATGACATCCGCGTCTGGCAGGTGCTCTGCCATCGAACCGGCATGCACATTGCCCCGCCGACTAAAGACGTAGCGGAAATGACGGATTGGGATGAGATGTGCCGACGGCTGACGACGATGGCGCCAGCCGTGCCGCCCGGAGGAAAATGCTGCTACCAGGGCCTGACTTACGCCTGGCTGCTCGGTGAAACTGCTGGCCGTGTCGCTGGAAAGCATTTTCAACAAGTCATGCGCGAGCAGGTCATCGCGCCTCTTGGCCTGGAAAACGAGATGATGTTCGGCCTGCCTGCCGCTGTTGAAGAGCGCTGCGCCAGAGTGGATGGCACAGCCTTTGCGCAGAGACCGCAGTGGGCTGAGGCCTTTCTCGGCAGCGAAGCGGTTCGCCGCGGCTTTATCCCGTCGGCCAATGGCTTTGCCACAGCCACCGCCCTGGCGCGGCATTATGCTGCCTTGCTTTCCTCTGGCATGGACGGCGTCCAGCTGCTGACGCCAGCGACGCTGGAGCGGGCGACCGTGTTGCAACGGCATGAAGATGACCCGATTCCGCCTGGCGGATGTTGGAATAAATTCGGCCTCGGCTATGTGCTGGCCGGCCCGGAGAACGACCTGGGGCAGACGTTTGGTCATGGCGGCGCTGGCGGCGCTGAGGGTCTGGCTGACCGGCGCACTGGATTGGCGCTTGGTTTTACCAAGAATAAGTTGTCGCCGCGCCATCCCGATCATCCGGTTCGGGATCGCATTTCCCGCGTTCTCGGCCTGACGTTGCGGCACTGGTGAAGAGTAATCGGTCACCGATTGATACTCGGAATTCCGGTGTGCAGCGGTCTCAGGAAAGGGGCGAGGGGCGAGGGGCGGGGGGGCGAGCTTGGACTACGCTGTCCACCAGGTCCACAGCAGCGGGCGAGGGGCGAGGGGCGAGAGTGAGCTTGGATTACGTTGTCCACCAGGCTCGCAGCAGCGGGCGGCAAATATCAATGACTGACCTATTACGGTGTAAGTCAAAGGAAATCACAAATTATTTTGGAAAGGAAAATGCCTCATGTATGCTATGTTGGTTGATGCAAACAAGAATTTTGTTTGGCAGGAAGTTGCTGAGCCGGTTCGCGGCGAGGGCGATGTCCTGATTGAAATTGCTGCGGCTGGTCTGAATCGCGCTGACTTGTTGCAGCGCAGCGGCTCTTATCCCTCGCCGCCCGGTTGGCCGGAGTGGCCGGGCTTGGAGGCCTCTGGCCGCGTTCTGGAAGCGCCGGCCGGATCGCGCTGGAAGCCCGGTGACAAGGTCTGCGCCTTGCTGGGGGGCGGCGGCTATGCTGAACGGGTGTCAGTGCCGGCCGGCATGGTTATGTCAGTGCCAGCAGGACTGGACCTGACAGCTGCGGCTGGGCTTCCTGAAGTATTTGCGACCGCGTACCTGAACTTGGTGGTGGAGGCTGGCATGAAGGCCGGCGATGTCGTCTTCATCCAGGCTGGCGCCAGCGGCGTAGGCTTGGCCGCAATCCAGCTGGCTAAGAAGACCGGCTGCAAGGTCATCACCACTGTCGGGTCGCCGGAAAAGGCCGCCTTTGTCAAGACCATCGGCGCTGACATCGTCGTCAACCGCAAGACCGAAGACCTTGGCGCTGTCTTGGAGGCTAATCCCATTGACATCGCTCTCGACTGCGCGGGCGGGCCGGCATTGGGCGAGAACATCGCCAAGATGGCGTTCCGCGGCCGGTGGGTCTTGATCGCCACCCTCGGCGGCAACCGCGCTGAATTGCCGCTTGATACGCTTTACAAGAAGCGCATTCGAATCATTGGCAGCACGTTACGCAGCCGTACCGATGAGGAGAAGGCCGCCGTACTCCAAGCCCTGGAAAAGGACTACTGGCCGAAAATCGCGGCCGGCGAAATCAAGAATGTCATCTACCGGGTTCTTCCGATAACCGAGGCGACTGCCGCGCATGCCATCTTAGAGCGCAATGAGAACACCGGCAAGGTCATTCTCAAGGTCAAGGACTGAAAGCAAGGCAGTGGCTTGCTTTGGACCGCGGCGCCCCGAGCTAAAGCTCGGGCACTGGACGGAGGCAAAACAACAGCACGCAAGCAGCCACGGCTCGCCCCTCGCCCCTGCGCGTTGGCTCACGCGATGGCCATGGCGGACAGCGTAGTCCAAGCTCCCCTCGCCCCTCGCCCCTCGCCCCTAAAAAAATCAGCGCCCGGCCGTCATTTGACGGCCGGGCGCTGATGGTTATTGGGGTTGTTCAGGCTTAGCCTGCGCTCAGTCTTTTTTCTCGAATTGCTCTTTCCATTCCTGGAGTTTCGCGGCTGCGAAGTCACGTCCGCCCAATCCGAAGGCCAGGGCGATGGCGACGCAGACTGCGCCGAGCAGGAAGGTGAAGGCAGTGTGGACGATAGGTCCGCCGATGTCCATGCTGTGGATGGCGATGGCGCCGGTGAAGATAAGCACGGCCAGGCGCACGGCCAGGGCGATCAGGTTGTTGCATTTGCCTTTGACCGAGTCAGCCGCAAAGTTGGCCAGCCAGATGCCGATCAGCATGACGATGATGCCGACGATGATGTTGCCGCCGAAGTACATGAAGGAACGCAGCAGCATGGACAACTGCTGGAACTGGAGCAGCTCAGCCGCAGCAATCGACGCCAGGAAAATGATGGTGACAAAGGCGACTTTGCCGACTATGGCGGACGGCGTCGGCGCAGTGGAATTTTCTTTGTTCTTGAAGCCGAGTTTGGCCATCAGCGTATTGAAGCCGAAATTCTCAAAAATCTGGGTGACGATGCCGGAGGCAAAGCTGCCGACCAGGACGGCGACGAAGATCAGCAGGGCCGCGCCAAAGATGTCACCAGTGGCATTCAGCAATTTGTCAAACAGCCCGGCCACGGAATTGGACAGGGAGTCGATCTTGAGGGCGGTCAAGGCGGAAATGATGACCGGGATGGCGACAAGCGTGTAGGCGACAATGCCGATCATGCCGGAAAGTCCCTGGTTGCCAAAGACCTTGCTGACCCCGGCCTTTTCGCCGAGGGTGTCAAGATGCGAGATGACGACCAAGCCCGAAGTCGCCTTGCGGATGATTTTGGCGGCGAACAAGCCAACGAAGAGGATGGCGCCAGCGCCGATCAGGTTCGGGATGTATTCCATGAACTTGGCCAGCATCAGCTCAATAGGCTCGGTGATGCCATCGATTTTCAAGGCGCGGAGGATGGACGGCAGGAAGAACAGCAGCACGACCCAGTACAGAACTCCGGCCGTGGAGGTGGCGATTGATTCGCCATCCTTAACGTCAGCGTGCTTGGCCAGTTTCTTTTCGATGTTCATGGAGCGGATGGCGGCAGTAGCGGCGACCCGGACGACTGTCGCCACAACCCAGGCGATGAAGGCCAGCATTGCGGCGCCAATGAGATTGGCCGCATACGCAGACAGGGCATCAAAGAATCTCTGGATTGGCGCCGCTGCCTGGGACAGGTTCAGGGCGGTCAAGCAGCCAAGAACCGCAAACAGGAGGATCAGGAAGTACACGGCCCGACTGATGTATTTTGAGAGATTGGATGTCGGAACCTCTGCCCCGTCAGGCAGGCATTTGCCGAGCTTGCTGTCCAGGCCCAAGGCATCAATGCCTTTGCGCACCACGCCTGACAGCCAGATAGCCAGCAGCCAGCCAATAACTAAGATGAGAACGGCCGAGACAACATGAAGGACATTGCTGTCAACAATCATCGTCCAAATCTTCTGAAAAAAACCTTCCATCTGATAGTCCTTTCGTTTTCCCCGAAGTCGGGATTCCTTTGCTTTTATGTCGTCGGTTCCGGCGGCAGGGAGGCA
>JAAZKI010000195.1 GCA_012799905.1 Lentisphaerota bacterium
ATCCACCCCCAGGTTCCGCTTCGCTTCACCTGGGGTTACTCATGGTGCCACCTCTACGAGGTTGGGGTGGCTCTCAGGTCATTCGGGCCAAGCGGGAGGCGACTTGAAGTGTCTCTCCACGCCATCCGGCTGTTCAGGCTGAATAGTCAAAAAAACGATAGGCCAAATCGCGAATCCGCATGCAATCCTATCCCGACGAACCACAACCATACACAAAAATTTCCGTATATTCCGTGTATTCAGTGGTTACAACAACAACCCAAAAAACAAAAATTTCGTGTCCTTTCGTGTTTTTTCGTGGTTAAAAAACAAGTTATGGACGGGGTAGTCCACCCTAAGATTATTGCGCCTTTGCTTCAGCTTCGCGGATGAAGCAGTCCTGCATCTTGCGCGACAGATCAATAAATCTGGCGTTCCAGCCGCAGACCCGCACTTGCAGATTCGCATATTTCTCAGGGTTGGCTTGCGCCGCTTTAAGCGTCTCGGCATCAAACACATTGAAATGGATGTAGAAGCCGCCCTTGCGGCAGAAAGTCGCCAAAATATCTTGCAGGCACTTGCGGCCAAGCTCGCCTCGCACCAGCGTAGGATGCAGGGTGACGTCCAGCACCGTGCCATCGGGAAAATCAGTCGCATCGAGCTTGGTCACGCTATTCAGCAATCCGGTGACGCCCTTTTTGTCCATGCCAATCGTCGCACCGGTATTTTTTGCCAGGGGCTCGCCATTGCATCGGCCATCGGGGGTGGCGGCCGTGCGTTCTCCCATCATCACTGCGTGGTCGATAGACCAGCAGCCCATCTGGAAATGTCCGCCGCGACTATTCGGGGTGTTGTTGATCAGTTCGGCTGTTGATTGACAAACTGCCACGGCAAAGCGGTCGGCTCGTGCGTCGTTGTTGCCCCATTTCGGTGCGCGGCGGCGAGCGATCAGTTGCAGCTCGTCATGGCCTTGCCAGTCGTCGTGCAGCGCCTGGCGCAATTCATCCCAGCTGCAAAGTTTTTCCGTGAAAACCAGGTACTCAATGGCGGCCAATGAGTCCGCCACCGTGCCAATGCCGGCGCACATGATGCCTGAGGTGCTGTACTCTGTGCCAGCCGCAGAAACATCTCGCCCCTTGGCAAAGCACGAGTCCATGCTGGAGGACAACACTGGCGAAGGATTCACCTGCGGCCACTCCAGCTCCCAGGCGCGGGTCTCGGCCATTGCCTGCCGCAGATGCCTGGCCAAGATGGACTCGTAGCCGCGCAGCACCTCATCCATGCTCTGCGGCGCTGGCTGGGTCGTCATCAGCTCTTCAAAGGGCTTGACCAGGTTGCACAGTGCGCTCATGCTGCAACACAGCTCCTTGCCCATGATCGCCGGCTCATAGCAGCCAATCGGCACAAAATCGACAATATCCTCCGGCTGTTTGCCATGACGCATGAACATCTCAAAAGCGATATCATCGTTGGCAAAGACAATGGCGTTAGCGCCATTGCGTACGGCATCAACCGCTTGCGTCAAAATATCCGGCGGGGTGTTGCGATGAATTCGCAGCGAGAGCTTGGGATCAATCATCTTGCGCTCGGCAAAAACCTCCAGGCACAGCCGCGTCAGGTCGTTGCAGAGGTCTTTGCCGCTGGCGTCGCGACCGCCAAAACAAAAGTTGTTGCCGGCGCCAAAATGCTGTGCGGCAAATTTATCAAAGTAGAAATAGATAAGTTCTTTCGCTTGTTCACGCGTCAAGCGGCCGCTGCGCAAATCTGCGCCGTAATAGGGAAAAAACAGCTGGTCAAAAACACCCTGTGAGCGGACGTATTCGCCCTCAATCTCCTGCACCTGGTTAAACAGAAGCGACCA
Organism: Lentisphaerota bacterium; assembly: GCA_012799905.1. Taxonomy (GTDB): domain Bacteria; phylum Verrucomicrobiota; class Lentisphaeria; order Oligosphaerales; family Oligosphaeraceae; genus JAAZKI01. The sequence continues at coordinate 1,841 of JAAZKI010000195.1, forward strand.
TTGCAGCGCCTCGTGAAAGCTCTCGGGCGGCCGTACTGCCAGGGCCTGCAAGGTCGCAATCACTCGTTGCGCTCCCAGGCGCTCGGCCTCCGCTGCCAGACGCAAAATATAGACACGCATGGCTTCGCCGACGATGATTACCGCGCGAAAAAAGTCTGCGGCTTCCTCGTCAGCTGCCGTTGCCAGCGCGGCTTTAGCGCGGTCGCACAGCCCTGTTGCGCCGTATTTAAGCACATTGCGCCAGCCGGGTGAGGTGTGGCTCAAGTCAAGCCGACCAAACGCGCAGTCATCCAGGCGCCAGCCATTCAAGCCCAGTTTCTTGCCGGCATCGTTCATCCATTGCTGCTGGACTTTCCACAAGACGCGACCGGTGTCAATATGGTCTGCGAACCAGTCGTCTGGGTCCACGCGGATTGCCGCGTCGCTAAGCAGCATATGCAACATCTCGGCGCGCTGGATAATCCGCGGCTTTGTCGCGCCTGTCGTGACCAAATACTGCTGGGCTTTCGCCAGCAACTCCTCTGGCGCCAGGCCAGTAGCCGGATTCATCGGCAGACGATACTGCTCTGCAAGCGCATCGCGCACCGCGTCGTAGTGGCCCCATAAGGCATCTGCAGTCATCGTTCCGTCTCCAGTAACTCACGACATGGGCGCAAACGCCCGGATCAGCAATCCGAGCATGTCATCAACAATAATAACTATACCGCCTTGATTGTGATAGACAAACCGTTATGCTAAGTTATTCCCAGGCAGGAACGTCTTTATTTTTCATAACGTCGCTGTCGTAGCGGCGAAGGATGCACACCAGGAGCAGGCGATGAAAATTCGAGTTTTGTTCGCGCGGCAGGCGGGTTCGGTTCAGGTCAGCGTGAAGCACGGTCGTCTGGCCAGCGCGTCGCAGTTGAGCGATGTTTCGGAGTTCACGCTGGAATTGTCGGAGGCCAGGACAGGCCTGGGTTCCCGACCGACCTTGGTAACAGTCCGAAGCGACGTCTGTTCGTTTTCATTCTTGGCTCGTGATGTCTCCAGTGCGTATCCATTGTACATTCCCGAGTATGGCGCGGCCGTTGTCCCCGGTGAAGACAGCCGCAGCTATGCTGAGGTCACTATAGACATAGCCAGCCGCGGTCTGACATCGGATCACGACCGCATGAATAACGCCGCTGAGGAAAGCTACGCTAAGGCGTGCCGGAAAAATCGCGACCAATACTGTCCTGTCTGGCTAGGCGTGGGGCGTGACATGCGGATGTTCCATGTAGCTTTGCAAAACC
>JAAZKI010000566.1 GCA_012799905.1 Lentisphaerota bacterium
CATTCAACATTCCGCATTCAGCATTCAACATTCAGCATTCAACATTCAGCATTCAACATTCAGCATTCAGCCCCTCGCCCCTCGCCCCTCGCCCCTAGAAAAAGCCCCTCGCCCCTAAACAAAGCCCCTAATTTGTCACGGTTCGCAGTAGATGTAATAGACATGGCCGGGGCGCATGGTTTTAGCGAGGCCATATTTTCCTGCCTGCCATTCCCAGGCCAGGGTTCCATCCGGCAAATCCATGTCGCTGTGGTAGCCGAAGCCGATGAAGGACCATTTCCCTGGCTGCAACTTGGTTCAGTCTAGGGGAATGAGTTCCGCCCATTTCCCGCGCAAGGCTGGCGCTTGGTCGCGGTTGTGGCAGAAGACCCACATCTCGGTCAGTGGCGTTGGCTCTGTCTTGACATAGCTGTTGGCATTGCGGGAAAAGCAGGGCAGGGCGTTCAGCGCGGCGGCGGTTTCCTCTGTCATGTGCTCAAAGGGCAGGAAAAGAGCATTCCAGCCATTCTGCCAGTCGTAGTCCAAGCTAGTGTTGTCGATGACTATGGTCAGGTGGCTTGTGCTGCTATTGCCAGCTTGGTCGGTGATGGTGATAGTCAGAACGTGGTTGCCTTTGGCAAGCGGGAAAGCGAAGGCGAAAGCCTGGTCGTCGCCAGCGCAGGTTTTCTGGGCCAGGATGTTCTCGCCTTCGGTGACCGTGACGGTCAGCAGCGCTTCTTGCAGGATGCCGCTCAAAGTGAGTTTCTCTCCATCAGCGAGCTGGGTGACGAAGTCGCCCGGGGCGCCAGTGTCAGGCGTCATGGTCAGGTCGGCGGCTAGTTGCGGCAGCGTGTTGTCAATGATGACGGTTTGTTCAATGACGTTGCTGTTGCCGGCTATGTCAGTGACGGTGATGGTCAGGTCATGGCTTCCTTCCGCAAGCGGAAAGGCAAAGGCAAAGGCCTGGTCATCGCCTTCGCATGTTTTCTGACCCAGGATGGTTTCGCCCTCGGCGACGGTGACGGTCAGCAAGGTTTCGGGCAGGTCGCCGCTTAACGTGAGGTCTTCGCCCTCAGCAAGCTGGGTGATGAAGTCTCCCTGTGCTCCGGTGTCGGGTGTGATAGCCAGGTTGGCGGCGGCGGGCGGCGTGTTGTCGATGACGATGGTTTGTGCAGTGGTGCTGTTGTTGCCGTCCTGGTCAGTGACGATGATGGTCAGGTCGTGGCTTCCTTCGGCAAGCGGGAAGGCGAGAGCGAAGGCGCGTTCATCGCCAGCGCACGTTTTTTGAGCCAGGACGGTTTCCCCCTCGGCGACGGCAATAGTCAGCTGCGCTTCGGTCAGGATGCCGCTTAACGTGAGGTCTTGGCCCACGTCAAGGCGAGTGATGAAGTCTCCCTGGACTCCGGTGTCTGGCGCGATAGCCAGGTCGGTGAAGATGGACGCTTCATACGCCCCCATGTCCACGATTCCGTGCCTGATGCGTGGATTGCCAACCAAGTCGGTATCGCCGATATCGTCTGCATTTATGCCTTTGTTGAGACATGGCGAGCTGGTGCGTAGGCGGTAATCGCCGTTAGCGGCATCGATGAACACGGGATTGGCGCAGATGTTTCCCTCACCAGCCGGCAGCGGTTCACTGCATGAAAAGGAGAGGACGCAATTAGAGTAGTTGGCATCGGTATCGGCTTCGTTGCCCCAAACAATGCAGTTTTTCAAAGTGGATCGCGCTGATACGCCGCCTCCGCCGAGTTGAGCGGTATTTCCGGCCACAGTGCAGTTGATGAGGATGCTGCCGTGGGTTCCGCCGCCGCCCTTGGCAGCATTATTCTCTGCTATCAGGCAGTTGGTGAGGGTGCAGTCATAGGCTCCGCCGCCATTTTCACTGGTGGAATTGTTGGTCACAAAGCAGATGTCCAAGATGCAGCTGAAGGCGCCGCCTCCGTCATAGGCCTCATTGTCGGTCAGATTACAGTTGGTCAGGGTGCAGTTAAAGGCGCCGCCTCCGCTGATGGCTTTATTTTCAGCGACTGTACAGTCAGTCAGGATGCTGTAGACGGCGCCTCCGCCCATTCCTAAATGCGAGATGCCATGTACCTTATACCCTTTGGCCTCATTTTTCATCAAGGTGCAGTCCGATAAATCGCTTTGGTAGGCTCCTCCGCCAATATCGGCACTGTTCTCGCTGACTGTGCAGTGTTCGAGCACACACTCGTAGGCTCCGCCGCCCCGTCCGAAGAATTCGTCTTCCACAGGCCGTTTGGCCTCATTTTTCGTTAAGGCGCAGTGTTTAAGCGTACACTGGCAGGCTCCCCCGCCGTCACGTTCTGCTACATTGTCTTCTAAGATGCAGTTGGTCAAGGTGCAGCCGTATGCGCCTCCGCCATATTCGGCCACATTGTCAATCAGCCAGCAGTTGAGCAGGGTGCCGTAGGCGGCGCCCCCGCCTTTTTCGGCATAGCCGTTTTTCAGGGTGAAGCCGATCAGGACGGCGCCGCTAGGGGCGAGCTCCGTTCCCAAGACTGCGCAGCATTCTGCGTTGTCGCCGTCAATGACGGTCTGTTCAGCGTCATTGACGCTGCAGATGGTGATAGCTACAGCATCAGCGATGAACGGCGCGTAGTTGCCATCAGCGACCCAGATATGATCGTCCTCAGCAGCGGCGTCCACAGCTGCCTGGATGCTTTTTTTGGCGGTTTCCCAGCTCAAGCCATCGCCGCTGTCATCGGGTCGGTCGGCATCGACAAACCAGGTCGTCGCGGCGTGGACTGCCCCGGAAAACAGCAGGACTAAGAAAAGAGCCAGGAAACATTGTGAAGCGCGGTTTGATGGCGTTCTTGTTGTTGGCGGGTTTATCCGTAGATGCATATTGTTGTCGCTCTCTTTATTTATAGATAGATGAAAATGCGGCAATCGCCAGAGTGAAACAAGAATCGGGCAAAGTAGAAACGTAACGGTTATCCTTGAGCAAAGCAAGTCCTATGGCTGGAAATTCTATGCTTTCGGTAAAAATCTCTAAGGGTGGAAGCCGTGCATGCGCGCTGCTGGTTAAGTAAAATCGAAATTTTATGCTACAGTATGACGATAGCAGCCGTGTAGAGTTAAACTGATATTCAAACCAAATAATGAGGAAGTCACGAATGACTAAAAAGTGTCTCACCGACCTCGAACCGAAAATTTCCAAGCTGGGCTTCGGGTGCATGCGTTTGCCGATGTTGCCTGACGGCAAGGGAATAGATAAGGCTGCCGCGACCAAGATGCTGGACTACGCATATGAGCACGGAGTCAATTATTTCGATACGGCAAGGAACTACTTAGGCGGAGAGTCCGAGCCCTTTGTCGGCTCCGTCCTGAAAAAGTATCCGCGTGACAGTTTTTACCTGACCACCAAAATGCCGGCGTGGCTGGTGAAGAATTTGTCCGAGGCGAAGAAGCTGTTTGAGCACCAGCTGGAGCTTTGCCAAGTCGATTACTTTGATGTCTATCTCCTGCACTCGCTGAGCAACCCCGAGTCCTTCGAACGCATTTACCTCAAGGAGACAGTCCTGGAGGGGCTGCAACGGGAAAAGCAAGCCGGTCGCATCCGCTATCTTGGCTTTTCGTTTCACGGGTCGCTGGACTTTTTGCGATACCTGCTGGATGAATTCAGCTGGGACATTGTTCAACTCCAGATCAACTACATGGATTGGGATATCCAGAATGCGCGCGTGCAGTATGAAATGGTTCGTGCCAAGGGACTCCCTTGCGCTGTTATGGAGCCGATCCGTGGCGGGGCTCTGGCGACCTTGAATGACCAGGCCGCAGCCATCCTGCGGCAAGCAGCGCCGGAGCGCAGCCCGGCTTCCTGGGCTCTGCGCTATGTGGGTTCGCTGCCAGGCATTTTGACGGTTCTCAGCGGCATGAGCACCCAAGAGCAGGTTTTAGACAACCTGGACACCATGACTGACTTCCAGCCTATCACGGAAGCCGAGCGCGCCATCTTGCAGCAAGCCTTGGAAGCCTATTTGCAGGCGTCGCCAATTCCGTGCACAGCTTGCGCTTACTGCATGCCGTGCCCCTTTGGCGTTGACATCCCCGGCAACTTCGCGCTGTACAACCAGGGCATGGGCAAGCGGCTGCTGTCCGACATGGAGCAGGCCGATGCCGCAGCAGCGGCGGAAAAGCGTGCGGAATGGGCGAAGTTGTGGGAATCAATGCCAGCGGAGGCCGAGCCTGGGAGATGCCGCTCCTGCGGCAAATGCGTGCCCAACTGCCCGCAGCACATCGCTATCCCTGAACGGCTCAAAGAGCTGCAAGCCGTGCTGACCAAAGCGCGGAAAGGGTAGGCGGAAACGCCGTGAACACTGATATGTCCGCGAACCTGGCTATTGGCAATTGTCGCGCCGGCTACGCATATGGCTTCCTCGGCGCCAGGGAAGACGTCAAGCTCTTTGGATGCGTCTTGACCCCGGTAAGAGTGACACATAAATTTGGTTGTGGACGGATAGTCCACCCTAAGGAAATGATGGCCGATGCTAAATCAATCCAACCGGACGAGGGACCGGGGCAAAACAGCAGCGCCCGACAACCTTTGCACCATTATCGGCTATCCATAGATGGCAATCGGTCACGGGACGGTTAATGACCGACAGCTCATTTTTTTTTTGCCTGACTTGCTTGACAAACGGAAAAAGTCGGTTTTTTTATCCAAACGTTTGGATTGGGATTTTTCTCTTGTTTAGTTTGAGGGAAATCGCATGACTGCTGTTCGTTTAAAGGACATTGCGTTGGCTGCCGGGGTTGACATTGGGACTGTGTCTCATGTTTTGAACCGTCGTCCGAAGTCTTTTTTATTACGTGCTGAGACTCGTGAGCGTATTGAGCGGATAGCCAGCGAATTAGGTTATTATCGCAATGAGTTGGCCGCTTCCATTTCCTCAAGTCACGGCAGCAAGGTATTGGCTTTTGTAACCGGCGAGATGGGCAGCATTGAGTACACCGGTCGTATTCAGAATGGCGTATTTACGGCGGCTTCCGGCTTGGATTATGCTGTTACCCTGCATCATTTAGCCGGGGACAATGAAGAGCAGGTATTGGGGAAGATTTTAGGTTGGCGGGCGGCTGGGGTGATTTTTCACATGGCCGGGATTGAGTCTGTACAGGCGATTTGTCAAAAGCTCTCGGCGCGCCGTATTCCGTATGGTTTTGTGAATTTGTGTCCTAGGGATGCTTTTGGCGTGACCACCGATGACCGCCAGGGGATTCTCATGGCGATGGAGCATTTGCGTCGTTCCGGTTGCCGGAAGCCCGCTTTTCTTAGCCATCAGCAAGACCAATCGACGCCAGTGACGGAGTTTATCAGCAGTCGCGAAAATGCCTATGAAGAGGGATTGCAGCTTTATTTTCCGGGACAGTCAGCCGAATTTCTCTATGTGGATGGCAGCAGTCTTGTTGGTAAGAAACGCTCCTGTCTTGCAAAACAGCTTTCCTACATCAAAGCTGCTGGAATCGACTCGATTTTGTGCGTTTCCGACTTGGCGGCCTTTAAGCTTTTGCAGCAGGCCAGGAACGCTGGCCTTAGGGTTCCGCAGGATTTTCATCTGATTGGCTTCGGGGACTTGGCCTTGGCCTCTATTTGTGAACCCTCTTTGACTAGCATTGCGCAGGATTTTGAAGACATGGGCGAAAAAATCACCAGCATGCTGATAGCGCAAATTGAAAAGAAATCGGATGATAAACAAGAGCATAATATTCGTATTCCGGTAAAACTTGTGTTAAGAGAGACCAGCCCCGACCCAAGAAAAGGAGCACACCTATGATGAAAAGCAAAAATCATTCTCCAAGCGCCAGTTCTGCCCGTTTTACATTAATAGAACTGCTGGTTGTGATTGCGATTATCGCGATTTTGGCGGCCATGTTATTGCCCGCACTGGCCAATGCCCGCGAAGCGGCTCGGCGCATCGATTGTACCAATAGATCAAGGCAGATTTTTTTGGCCGGCACTATGTACATGGACGTCTCGGAGTATGTTTGTGCTTCCCGTTGCTATGCCTATGGCGTCCTGTCGGTGTGGCCGTACGCCCTGGGTGAGTAAGGATATCTTGGCAGTCAGTACCCAAATGACAAAATCACGTCCTGTCCTACGGCGAACGGGTTCGCCACTAACCAGTTAAGATATACGACCGCGCAAAATACCCAGTTCGGCGATGCCTCGTATTTGGAGAGTTATTACCGTAAGCCAGGAATAGTAAGACGGCCGTCCAGTTTCTTTTATTTTACGCTTGACAACGGACGCTATGCTCCGGAGCGCAGAGCAGCGGAAAATTACTTTCTGTACCGCTGGTCGACCCTGTCAACCCTGTTTGCGACGAATCCATACATGAGCAGCTTCTGGGGCCTGCATAACGGTAAGAGAAATGTTGTCTTTTTTGATGGGCATATCGAGAGCTTGAAAGAAAACCAACATAATGTCGCAGAGTTTTATACTTTTTGATGGAGGACGCGACATGTTTTTTGTTTTACGCTTGCCGCGTTGGCGACAGATCCTTCCGATTTTCCTTATGGCTGCTATAAGTCTTTCGGTAGCCATGGAAAGTTTGCATTTGGCAGATGAAATCATTATCAGCCGCTCCGCGCCAGCGAGATTCAGTTTCCCGGTGCGTGACGCCGAAGCACGGCAAATCCGGCTTTCGCTGGACGTGCGTTTTGACTGGAAAGCCTTGGGCGGCTATACCAGCGGCATGAGCCTTTGCATAAATGGCAAAAAGGTGGAAGGAAGCCGCTTGCTTAATAAGCCCCTGAAGTGCCGCCTGCGCAACGGAACCATCCTTAATTGGAGCAGTGAAGACAGCGCTAATTATATCGTCATGTATGCAGGGCGCTTCTCTGATGAAATTAAGACCAATGAAAACTATGTCTATGGCATTGTTGAGCCTGACCAGGACCCCTTCCGCTTTGTTTTTGATTTATCCGGCCTGACTGTGCACAACCAGGAAAACGTGGTCGAGATTATGCCTTTGCATAGCGTCGACCTGGTGGTGGCAAACCTCCAGATCGAATATGACGAACAGGCTTTGCCACGTATCAATGACACTGCCGCATTGGTGACGCCGGCGCCCAGCGGCCCTTTGCATGACTATACTTGGCGGCCACAAATAATGCTGGAACCGCGCTTCCGAAAGTCCGGCCCAGAGGCTATCGCAATTGAATTCCAGGGCAAAGCCTATGTGCTGAAAAGTCGTTTCAGCCTGCCGGAAGGAAAATGGCAGGTCGGCGCACAGGGGCAAAATAGCAACCGGCTGACAGAAGATAAGGTGTTAACGGAAAATATTGATTGCGGGAGCTATAAGGTGCAGCGACGCTTTGAAATTCTGCCCGGACGCATAAAAGTACAGGAAACATACGCAAATACCGGGAACGAACTGGTAGGTGTGATTTTTGAACATGCATTGCTACTGCCCGAAAAACCGAAGAAAATTTTGCGTTGCGGGCGCGAGACCGAGTTAGCCAATTCCAGTTCTGGCAGCAACCCCAGCATAGTTGCGCTTTTGTCCGCGCAGGTGGCTGGCCTCGTTGCCGAAGATGATATTTTCCGCAACCAGCATTATTTGCAGAAAACCGAGCATGAGCTGATTATTGGCAATCGCAGCCTGGGTCTGGGGCCGGGTGCGGAACATAGGCTGGAATGGAGTATTTTCCTGCTGGAGTCTACTTCCTACTATGATTTTGTCAACGCTGTGCGGCAGGCCTGGGGCAGCAACTTCACTTGGCAAGGGCCGCTGGCATTCCCGCGCAGTGAAAAAATAACCGACTGGAATGTCAGCAATGTCACGCCGGCTTTTATTCGTCGCTATCTGCATGAGAATCCGGTTCGCCTGGTCATGACGCATCTGGCGACTTCCCCAAGCATTCCGCGTTCCAAATCAACGTTGGAGCATCCTTGGATCGGGCATGGTACTGCGATTCCGCAGTTTGATTGGTGGTGTGGGCGCACGGCGGTTCTGGTGAAGACCATGCGTGAAGTCGCCCCGGAAGTCGAAGTCTACGCCTACCTGCATAAAAATCTCTGCTCCGAACCAGGCTATGCGGAAAAATACCGGGACAGTGCCGCCCTGGGGCAAGACGGGAGCGTGCTGCGCGCAGGTGATTTAGAGCTGTTTCAGCCTACCTTAAACAATAGCTACGGCAAGGCTCTCGCCGAAGTCTACCGCTATATTGTCACGGAATTGGGCGCTCACCTCTACTTGGATGAAATCTGTCTCAGCGTCACCGCAGCGGCGCCATATCCGGAATGGGACAATTGCAGCGTTGAAATCAATCCATCTACGCATCAGGTAGTGCGAAAACTTAGTGCGCCTAATCTGTTGATCAGGCCTTGGCTGGAAGAAATGATCGCCTTTCTGAAACAAAACAACCGGAAGCTGCTGGCTAATGGCCCGCCAGTTACGCGCACCCTGCAAGACCATCATTTTCAGCATTTTGTGGAAGCCGGGGCAGGTGAGTCCGGCTTGATTGCCGCGCATCTGTCCACGCCGTTGGCCTGGCAGGGCTATGTTGTCGGGCTGCCGGCCTATAAGTATTTTCAAGAGAGTTTGAATCACGGTGCTTTGACCTTGACTTGGTCTGGAGTCTGGAATGATCATCTCTTCCCGTTTACGCCTCTGGAGATTGGCGCCGGCTATCTGATTGGCGAGGAACGCATTGTAACGCGCATATCCGGATTGTTCGGCTGGGGAGATGACAGCCAAGCAGAAGTCAAGATGTATAATGGCAAAGGCGCGCCGGTGGAGGCTGTTGCCGCGGCAAAGCAAGAGCAAAATGGAGTGCTTGCCTATGAAGTCCGCATGCCCAGTGATCATGTCGCAGTATTGATACGCAAAAAAACAGATAAACGGCCATGAAGCATTTGCAAGTTGTGCGCGTTCTCCGCCAATTTTCCCCTATAGGCATATTACAGAGAGAAAGCATGTTGTTACTAACAGGAATCATTCTACTTATGCTGTCGACATCACTTCCGGGCATGGAAATCATTAATCTGGAACAGCAACGCCGCGTCCCGCCGAAAGAGCCAATAACATACTCTTTTCGTCTGCGAGATGCGGAGACAAGGCAGGTGCGCCTGCACTTGGAAGCCCGTTTTGACTGGGACAGCCTTTTTGGCTATACGCAGGGGCTGCGCCTGACCATAAATGGGCAGGGCGTCACCGGGAGCCGGTTGCTTAATAAGCCCCTGGCTTACAAAACGCGCAACGGCGGCGGAAATCAATGGGCGCAGGTGGACGGCCATGTCTACAATATTATGTATTCACCGGATTTTTCCGACCGGATTAAAACCGACACTGGCTTCAAATATGGCCTCTATGAGGACGAACAGGAACCATATCGCTTTGTTTTTGATCTCAGTGGGCTTACGCAGCATGTAGGAAGCAATGAAATCGGCATTGAAACCATCTTCGCACCAGTGATTTTTCGTAATGTCCGTATTGAAATTGATGAAAATCGGCAGCCACGCATCAATGATCCGGCGCATTTGATTAAACCGGCGCCGATAGGAGGAGTGCCGGATTATCAACTGCAATCCCCACCGGTGATTGACCTGTCCCTACAAGTGAATGCGGAAGGAATTCCGGAACTCCTGGCAGAACAAAAAAAATATCCGCTTCATAGTCGTTTTAGTTTGCCGGAAGGAAAATGGCTTGAGACTGACGCGGTGCCTTGGCCAAAAGGGAGCTTCAAGAAAAATAGCAGCATGGAGCAAAGTTGGGAAACGCCCAATTACCGCCTGTAACGCCGCATCGAAGTGCGGGATAGCTGCCTGAAAATTTATGACACTTTCCTCAACAAGCGAGACAGTATTACCGGGATTGCCATGGAAAATCGCTTGCAATTGCCGGAAAAGCCAAAGAAGGTATTACGCGGCGGGCTGGATTCTCGCCTGGAAGAGGTCAAGAACAGCACTCATCCGAGCATCATTGCTGAAATATCAGCTGGGTGCATAGGCATTTTTGCGGAGGATGATGTCGCCCGCTGCCAGGCATACTATCGCAGTGACGAATCGGGAATCATTGTGGGCAATCGGAACTTTGGTCTTGCTCCCGGAGCAAATTATACTCTGGAATGGAGTATCTATGTCAGCCCAAATGGAGATTATTATGATTTGATCAATCAGGTGCGCCGGGATTGGAACTGTAACTTTACCTTGCCGGGCGTACTGGCATTCCCATATATGAGCGGCGCAGCCTTGCAGCGCTGGATGAAAGCTGATGTGGGCGAAAAGGAAGTGCGAGAATTCCTGCAAGAACGCCCGGTGCGAATGCTGATGACACATGTCGCCAGCGACATTACGGTGCCGGCTTCTCAAGCAACACCGGAAAAACCATTCCTTGGGCATGGCACCGCAATCCCGTATTTCCGCTGGTGGGGAAATATGACTAAAAATATGATCAGAGCATTTCAACAAACCGCCCCGGAAATCCCGATTTATGCCTATATGCATAAAAATCTCTGCTCCGAATTTGGACATCAACAAAA
>JAAZKI010000418.1 GCA_012799905.1 Lentisphaerota bacterium
CGGTTCAGGCCGTCCCCAAACGAGCGAAGAGGAAGCGGACGCTGGAAGTTTTTTGACCGGACAATGGCAGTCCGGGGGCGGGCGCCTTTTCCGCCAATCATTGAAACAGCGGATATACTTGGTTCAATGATCTGGAGTGCGTGGACAACGTCTTTTTCGCCGTCGGAAAGCGCGATGTTGTCCCAAAGGGCGCCGAGGTTGGCGGTCTTTTCGCCATCGTAGGGACTGACATAGGCGCACTGCAGCCGCTGTTTTTCTCCGAACTCAGAGCGGTATGGCCTGCTTCCGTATGGTGGGCGCCGGAAGAGGGATTCCAGCGGAATTTCGCGCATCATGTTTGGTGCCGTGATTATCAGCGCCGGCCCTCTTTCCGCCTCGGGTTCGCGGATGTTCTGGTTGTATAGGATGGACTGAGCCTGTTGATTCTCACTTATCGAATAGTGTCCTCGGGAAGGCCACGCGAGCCGCAAAGTCAGCTCAAGGCTGTGCTGACCGCCTGCCGCTTTTATTTGGATAGGCTGGAAATCCTGGATAGATTGCGGAAAACCGGTAAAGAGACCAGCAAGCCAAAGCAGCGGATCAGTTTCGTCCAGGCGCTGGGGCTTCTCTAAGTTGTCGACATTGTCTTCCCGAGAACTCAGGATGCTGAAGATGACGGATGGGTCTGCATTCGAGGTTAGGATGCGAAGTGCTTCCAATACGGAGGATTTGCCTGTGTTATTGCGGCCAGTGATCAGGTTGGCTCGGCCCAATTCCTTGACAGAGAAGTCTCGCAACGCTCGGAACCCGGAGACCGTAAGTTCTGTGATGCTTGGTTTCATGGCAGACCTCCAATAGGTGCATTGCCCAGCTCTAAGGCTTGCTTGGGCACTTTTCATACTGAAGCTCAGTCGCGAGGCGCACTGACTTGGTGGCGAACTCTGTCTTGGTCATGGCGTAGTCCTCACGCAGTAAGTCGTCAGCCTCAGTAGTGAAAGTATGATGTAAAATATAGCATTGGATGCAACAGCTGCAATTGTTCGTTAAACGTCCTTGTGCGTAGTAGTGTAATCGGTCACGCATTGATACTCGGAGTTCCGGCAAGCTGCGGAGCAAGGCACCCCAGATAAGGCACTTTATATGGACAGTATGGTGTGGCGTCACGTGTCGTGGAGCAAGGTTGATGTCCAAGTCCCTATCTGTTTTGCAACGGCCATTGATACGGGGGTTTGATTCGCACTGATTGTTATCAATTGTAACATTCTAAATATCATAGGGTTCCATTTTATCAAAACACGTTCCAATTGTTTCGTTATTGTTTTTTATTTTGTTTTATTGTTTTTTGTTGTTTGCCGATATCTGTGGCGTTCTGCCATCGGGAATACCTTCGTGAACCAATATTGACGTTCTCGCCACTCTTCGAGAGTACGGAAAGCAGGTTGTACTGCTATCCGCCAACTTTTTGTTTTTTGGGGAAAGATTTTCAGATAAAGTTGCGCGTGGTGGGGTGCAGGTGCTTTGCCTTACAGGTATTGTGAACGCCAGACATGCACGGCGCGTTTGGCCATGGTGCGCTGCCGGGATTCCAACAGTGCGGGGGTCCACTCCTCCGGTGCAATTTCGGCAATTTTCCTGGTCGTTTGATACTGACTGTTGGCATAGGCACTTCGTTTTTTTTCGTAGTCGGCATTGCCGAGCATTCGATTTTGACTGGCTTCAAGGAGCGCCAAGTTTCCCAGCCGGTAAACATGAGCATCCCACAGTTCCTTTGGGAAGTTGTGGCTCCAGTCCTCGGCGGGGTTCTCGGGAAGGATATGCTCGATAGTCGCCGGATCGGTTTCGGGGTTGCAGGTGTGGCGGCTCGCATCCTCCTCCAAGCGGCAGAGGATGTATTTGGCCAGGCGTTTGTGCTGGCCACTGGCGCCAATGACGAGCGAGGCCATGTCTTGCTCAAACTTACGGTCATCGACATATATTGGCCGCAGGGTCTGGAATACCTCACGGGGGGTCTTGGCCGCGCCAGTCAGTACCGCCTTTGCTGCTTGATGGTAGGCTGGCTCCAGAGCATTCGTGTTCAAGCCACCTGCCACGAAGTAGCGAAAAGAAACCACCGAAACCATCTTTAGAACCGCTGCTACGTCGTCTTTGGAAAATTTTTCCCAGACAGCGAATACAAGCGGCGTCATTTGCCGAACCCTGAACAGATTCAACTCGTGGATATGTGTGCGGCAGTCTGGATACTCAACCCAGTAGCCGTGGTTAGGCTCGGAAAGAGCGCTATACAACTCGCCTCTTGCTTCCAGGGCTTCCATCAGATCGAAAACATGCTGCGGTGTCTGTATTCGCTCCCGCACCAGTTTGAAAAGACGCTGAGAACGGATGTTAGGCTGTTCACACAATAGGTGATAGCGAAGGAATTCAGGAAAGCGTTCTTGGCGCACAACCGTGATTAATGAGCGCCAGCGGCGTTGAAGCGCTTCGATGTCCGTTGGGACTTTGATTAGGGAGAAGAGGTAGTTCTTCAGCAGGTCAGTTGAGGACAATTCCAGACCGCGGGCATTCATGGTTTCAAAAACCATGTAGGCATTAAGCTCGTTGTCGACAGTGATGAGGATAAAGAGCAGCTGACGGGCGACCGCCTCCGAGAGCAACCGCGCCAGGGCTTCGCCGTCTGTGTCAAATGCTGTCACCTCGCTCAAACGCTTGCTGAAGTAATTGAAGCAGTTCCACAGCAGTTGATTGGATTTAATCAGGCCGCGTGGGTTGCGAGGGGTGCGGAGTTGGATGAGGTAGTCTTGGAAGAAGGCATCGTCGGATTCGTTCAGGAAGAGCTTGCTGCTTTCCACCAGCGAAGCGGGGTCCTTCTCGCCGATGAATTTATTTCGCAGTCCCTGGGCTCGTTCGCGATTGGCTTCAGCCTCAATGCCTTGGTCTGCCATTTGGTGCAGTCGGGCGATTACAGCCAGGGCCAGGATAGTCAGGGTGGCGATCCGCTGCTGCCCGTCGATAATTGTGAACTCGCGGTCTGACTTTGCCTCGACCACGAGTGCGCCCATGTAGTGGCGCTCAAAAGGCTGGGCTTGCAGGTCGATGATGTCATTCCATAAGTCTTCCCACTGCTCTTCATCCCAGGAGTAGTTGCGTTGAAATGCAGGAACCCGGTATATCCTGCCATTTGCAATTAATTCCCCGAAGTTGATATCGCGAGTGTTTAGTAGGTTGGCTTTATTCATGACGGTTCCCCTGCTTTAGATATTTCCAGGGCATGACAGAATATATGCTCAGGCCGGCGCTGCTGCGAGATGATGTCATGAGTTGCTCGATAGGTCAAGCACAGCAACTCCCAGGCCTCGTGACGGCGAGATGTAAAATATAGCATCGGTGGCAAGGGATGCAATAAATCGTTGAGTCAATCGCCCTGGGAGCTATGGTGTAACTGTATGCGCATCAATGAGTTTGTTTAATGAAGTTCTGGGAAGCTCCGAAAAAACCTCTTGGATGAATAGTAATCTTGTCATAGAGGCTTATTTTATAGCAAGGGCGTGCATGAAGTTCAGCATAATACAGGACTCTACAGATGAAACGAAAATTTAATGAATGGATTGCTACTTTTCGTGAAAGCATTGCTGGATACGACTATTATACCGATTTTCAGAAGGTGTATGCAAATGTAGATGCCATAAAAATACCATTAAATATTCTGAATTCTCTTGTAGGCTCAAAGAATATTAAAGATGACTTTATACGGCTAATCAAAAATTATCCTGAAACGGTTCCATGCATACCCATATTACTCGCCGTGAGAGCCTCTCAAATATACGCCATCGATGATAGCGGAGAAATGACATACATCTTTTCAGAGAAAAAGCATACGCCAGAAGAATATGCTGTATTCATGGAAAAGACAGGTTTGTTCACTCTTTTGTCTGAACATATCATTCGCGATTTGATTGACTATGTCACAGGTGTAGAAGTAGGGCTTGATTCAAACGGACGCAAGAATCGCGGCGGTCATGTTATGGAGAATCTGGTTGAGAAATATATACAAAAAGCCGGATTCATCAAAGGACAAGACTACTTCAAGGAAATGTACATTTCAGAAATACAGGGAAAATTTGGCATTGATATGTCAATGGTATCTAATGATGGAAAAGCCGAGAAACGCTTTGATTTTGTGGTCAAGACGATGACTCAATTATACGTTATTGAAACCAATTTTTATGCAAGCAGCGGTTCAAAACTTAACGAAACAGCCAGAAGCTATAAAACACTGGCTAACGAGATAGAAAATATTCCCGGAGTTACATTCGTTTGGTTTACAGATGGTGCAGGCTGGCGCAGCGCCAAGCATAATCTGGAAGAAACCTTCGATGTTTTAGATACCATATACAATATCAAGGATTTGGAAGATGGTATTGCCCAAAAGCTTTTTGTTTAAGGTGAGCTATGAGTGAGGCTTTAACATATAGATATCGATCAGACTTGGTCACAGATACGCCTGTTTCTGGTACTCTGCCTGAAACTCGCGCAGTCACACCTAAACCTTTTGTTAAATGGGTAGGCGGCAAGAGCCAGTTGCTGCATGAACTCAGGTCTCGCCTGCCAAGCGATTTTGAAAAAAGCGTTACAACATACATAGAACCATTTATTGGCGGCGGCGCTTTTTTCTTTTGGATTCTTTCCCGTTATACGCATTTGCAGAGAATAATTATCAATGATGCTAATGAAGCACTTATCAATACGTACAAAGTAATTCGCGATAATCCAGATGAACTGATTGACACTTTGATGACATTCAAGACACAGTATCAATCCATGAAAGATGAAGAAGGGCGCAAAGATTACTATTACAGCAAGCGAGAAGCTTTTAACGCAGGTGATGCTACTCCTGTAGAGCGAGCAGCCTATCTGATTTTTTTGAATAGAACCTGCTTTAACGGCCTTTATCGAGTCAATGCAAAAGGCAAATTCAACGTCCCGCATGGTCGTTATAAGAATCCGCTTATTTGCGACCCAGGCACTATCCGGGCAGACAGCAAGGTATTAGCCAATGTAGAAATCTACCATGGCGATTTTGCAGCTGTCCTGAAAGAGGCCGATGAGCATAGCTTTGTTTACTTCGACCCTCCATATCGTCCATTAAGCGAGACGTCAAGTTTTTGCAGTTACTGCGAAGGTGGTTTTGATGACAATGAGCAGCGAAGACTTGCGGCGTGCTGTCGTGAACTTGATAAAATCGGCGTACGCTGGATGTTAAGCAACTCAGACCCTAAAGGCTTATGTCCTGAAGATAATTTTTTTGAAGATTTATACCGTGGCTTTAATATCAAATCAGTTCAAGCCAGTCGGATGCTTAATGCTAATCCAGAAAAACGCGGTAAACTAAGCGAATTGCTTATTAGCAATTATGACTCCTAAGGGCATTTGATGATAGAGACATATTTCAAAAATGACGCGCGAACTTTCGGTTTAAGCAACGCTGATTGCGTCGAGGTAATGGCGCAAATTGCAAAGTCTAGCTTTAAGTTTGACATGGTCTTTGCTGACCCGCCATATTTTCTTTCCAGTGGCGGCATATCGGTTCAAAGTGGCAAACAAGTATGTGTTGACAAAGGGGAATGGGATAAGTCGCAAGGCAGTGACAAGGACTTGGAATTTACCAGAGAATGGCTTTCAACCGTGCGCAAAATTCTGAAGCCTCGTGGAACTGTTTGGGTTAGCGGGACTTACCATAATATCTTTCAGGTGGCTCATTGTCTGCAAGAGCTTGACTATAAGATTCTTAATGTCATTACATGGCAGAAAACTAATCCTCCCCCTAACCTGTCATGCCGATATTTTACTTATTCTACAGAGTTTATTATCTGGGCTCGCAGAGAGAAGAAAGAGCCGCATTTTTTTAACTACGAACTGATGAAGAAAATAAACGGCGGCGAGCAGATGCGAGATGTTTGGACAATGCCAGCAATTGCCCGTTGGGAGAAGACGTTCGGAAAGCACCCAACGCAGAAGCCATTGCCTCTGCTCTGCCGGATTCTCATGGCGGCCACGCAGGAGTATGAGTGGGTGCTGGACCCATTTACAGGCAGTTCTACTACTGGCATTGCCTGTTCTCTGTTAAATCGGCGCTTCCTCGGCATAGACCAGGAGAAAGATTTTCTGGATTTGAGCATCAAGCGTTACGATGAATGTCAGCAACCTGCGGTTGCGACTGATTTCCGGAGACGAATCCCGGATTTGCGTTACCTGGACTCGCTGGCTGAAGCTCGCGAGGAATCGGCAGAGTATGGAGATAGCCTGTTCTAAAGGCATACCCCAAAACAGGTGCTCAGTAGGGGCACTACCGGACGTCTAACAAACAGAACCACTGTGTCAAATCTCCCTTTCTATCACAAGAACTCGCACATTGCCAAGTTTTGCAATGAGCGCTTGCAGTACAGACTTCAGGTTGCCGTATGTAAACCAGTTCGGTCAGATGGTGGACGATGCGATGAAGGCCATTGAACGCGATAACCCACAGCTTAAGGGCGTTCTGCCCAAGGATTGCGCACGACCAGCGCTGGATAAAGCCCGGCTTGGAGAGCTGATTGACCTGAACGCTATCATCGGCTTGGGCGACGCCGAGAGCCGCAAGAAGGACATTTTCGGTCGCGTCAATATGGAGGCACTGAGCTATGGCGAGTGAACCCTATCAGCCACCTTATAGCCTCACCCCGATCATGTTTCGTATGGTCGAGGAAATCGGTGAGGCACTTGGCCACCTGCGGGTTAAGAATGGCGCGGTAGAGCCCCACCTGCGGCGCGGCAACCGCATCCGCACTGTTCAGGCTTCCTGCGCCATTGAAGGCAATACTCTCAACGTGGAGCAAGTCACGGCGTTGCTTGCTGGCAAGCGAGTGCTGGGCACGCCTCGCGAAATCCAGGAAGTCCGCAATGCCTTTGTCGCCTACGAGCGCATGGCCGAATGGTCGCCCCATTCCCTTGACGACCTGCTGACTGCGCACGGCGTCCTCATGGCCGGGTTGGTTGATGCGCCTGGGAGTTTCCGTTCCGGCGGCGTCGGCATCCAGTACGGCGAGGAGATTGTCCACCTCGCGCCGCCTGCCAGCCGCGTGCCTGCTTTAGTCGACGAACTTCTGGCCTGGCTCAAGGCCACGTCGGAACACCCGCTCATCGCCAGTTGCGTCTTTCATTACGAATTTGAGTTTATCCATCCTTTCCAAGATGGCAATGGCCGCATGGGGCGACTCTGGCAGACCCTTATTCTCAGCCGCTGGAATCCTCTTTTTGCAACTGTCCCTGTCGAGACCCTTATTAGTGAACACCAGGCTGACTACTACGCCGCCCTGAATGCCAGCAATAAGGCGGCCGCCTGCACTCCCTTCATTGAATTTATGCTGGCCATGATTTGCGACGCCCTACGAGAACTTATCGCGACCGAACAAGTTAGCGAACAACAAACCGAACAAGTTACGCGGCTTTTGGCGGTAATGGGCAGAACTCCCTTGTCCGCCCGGGAGATTATGGCGAAACTGGAACTCAAGCATCGCCCTAGTTTCCTCTATTCCTACCTGCAACCCGCCCTGGCCTGCGGATTGATCGAGATGACTCGACCCGACGCCCCACGCGCCCGCAACCAGAAATACCGTAAGACGGCCTTGGGCCATCTCCAGCACCCCAACCCTCTTTCAGCAGGAGAGGGAGGCGACAAGCAACTGACTGACAAGGAGGGCGCCGACCATGACGAATGAGTGGAAAGACGGCTTTTCGTTGAGCTTTCCGGCCAGCGTGCCGGTTTGAATACAACCGACCATTTTTGCTTGGCTCGACGGGTTGCAATTTTAGAAACTCAAGGCACAATCTAATATTGTATTTCAGAAATGCAGGGTAGATAGTGGACTTGGAATAGGTCAGCCATTGATAATGGTCTTCCCGACAGCATATTTTCAGCGCTAGCTGTAGCGCCTTTACAAGGCGCCAGTTTTGGGGTATGCCTTCCCCCAGGCTAAAGCCTGGGGTTAAGCATGGTTAAGCGCCTACGGCGCAAATGGATGTGGATATGGTGGACATGGTGGACACGGTGGACTGTGTGGACATAGTGGACGGTGTGAATGCGGTAGACATGGCAGATAGCGTAGTCCAAGCTCATTCTCGTCCCTCGCCCCTTTCCTGAGACCGCTACTCATCGGAACTCCGAGTATCAATGACTGACAGATTACAACGGGCTTTAGCGCTTATGTGTCACCCCTGGCGGGGCTCAAAATTATTATACGCCTCACCCCAGGGCTTCGCTACGCTCACCCTGGGCTTTTATGTTGCTGGCACTTTGAGCCGCCAGTACGACGCACATCAGCCGCCGTCCACGACGTCCACAACAGCCGCAAAGCGGCAAAAGCCGGCTCTTCCGGGTTTTGCGAAAAAACATGGTCATTTTGAGCAGGAACTCAGCATTCGCTTGGTTAGCACCATTGACGGCAATTCATAAACTTTCAGTTTTAAGTACTCATAGTCACGATATCCGTA
>JAAZKI010000392.1 GCA_012799905.1 Lentisphaerota bacterium
ACGCCATGGCTTCAGCCAGGATGGCGATGCCTTCCAGGACTTGTTCCCGGTTGATGGTCAGGGCCGGCATCAGGCGGAGTGTCTGTTCACCGGCAGTCAGCACCAGCAATCCGCGCTTGCGACATTCTTCCTGGATGGCCTTGACCTTTTCGCCGACATCAACGCCAATCATCAGGCCGAGGCGGCGAATGTCTGTGACATAGCTGTGCTTGGCCTTCAGGGTCGTCAATTCCTGTTCGAACAATTCGCCCATAGCGTTGGCATTGGCCAGTACGTTGTCCTGTTCCAGGGTTTCGAACACGGCGATGCCAGCGGCGCAGGCGAGCGGCGTGCCGCCAAAGGTGCTGGCGTGCGTGCCTGGCGTCAACACGTCGGCAAGGCGTTGCTGGACTTCAAAGGCTGCGAGCGGGATGCCGTTGCCCAGGGCCTTGGCCATGCTCATGGCGTCCGGTATCACCCCGAAATGCTGGTGAGCGAAGAATTTGCCGGTTCTGCCCATGCCGGTCTGGACTTCGTCAAAGAGCAGCAGCAGGTTGTTTTCGTCGCAGAGTTGGCGCAGTCCAGTGAGGAATTGCGGGGTGGCAGGGACGACGCCGCCTTCGCCAAGCACTGGTTCGACGAGGATGGCGGCAGTGCGGGGAGTGATTTTGGCTTTGACTGAATCAAGGTCATTGTAGGTCGCAAAGTCGAATCCTGGCATATCGGGCTGGAATCCGACGCGGTATTTGCTGCGTCCAGTGGCGGCGAGGGTGGCGAGGGTGCGGCCGTGGAAGGAGTTTTCCATGGCGATGATGTTGTTTTTGCCGTCGCTTTGGGTGTTGCCCCAGCGGCGGGCCAGTTTGATTAGCCCTTCGTTGGCCTCGGCGCCGCTGTTAGCGAAGAAGACCTTGCCGCCAAAGCTGTGGTCGGCGATAAGTTTGGCGAGTTGGGGCTGCTTGTCGTTGTAAAAAAGATTCGAGGCGTGCACGAGCGTGCCGGCCTGAGCGCAGAGGGCGGCAGTGACGCGCGGGTGGCAGTGGCCAAGGTTGCAGACGCTGATGCCCATGGTGAAATCCAGATAACGACGCCCCTCCACATCCCACAGATAAGAACCCTCGCCCCGCACCATCATGGTGTCACGGGTGTAGGTGTTCAGGACATGGTCATTCTGCATGGCAAGAAGGCGTTGGAGTTCGGAGTTCATGGCGCTTTTCCTGGATGGGGTGATAGGTGCGATGACACGGGGAAAAAAACGGCCGGGTCTGATTGCCAGACGCGGCCGGGAGAGGGAATAGTGGCGGGCGGCTGGTCAATTCTGGTTGGGCGCGGTGACGCATCGGATTACGTCGCGGTCAAAGTAGTTGATGCTCATGCCGGCGTCAACCGTGATCGTCTGGGCATTGATGCCGCTTGACCTGGGGCTGAGCAGAAAGGCGACCACCTGGGCCGCCTCGTCCGTGCCCAGCGCCTGGCGGCGAGGGATGATTTTTTCGGCATACAGATAGGCGTCGATATAGCCGGGGATGCCGGC